>JASFBB010000070.1:0-4797 GCA_036172345.1 Anaerolineae bacterium | reverse complement strand
TGCGCACACACGAAAAGGCAGTGGAGAAACTCTACGAGTTTGTCGCTGAGTTTTCCGAGGTCAAACAAGCAGCCATCCTACAGCGACATCCCACACCGAACCAAGAGACGAAAATGTTCTTGGCACGTCTCGAGGCTGTCTTCCCCTCCGTCGCTTTCCCTATCATCCAATACGACCCGGTCCTGGCGAGCCATATGGGACCAGCTGCCACTGGGGTGGTGGTGTATGAGGAAGTGTAGCAAGATATGGGGTCGATTTTCCTCAATGGAGATGAGTTGAGCATCGAGCAGATCGTGGCAGTAGCGCATGGGGCGCCGGGCTCACCCTGTGTAACGCTCGCCCCCGCTGCTATTGCCCGAGTGCAACGCGCCGAGCAGGCGGTCGCGGCTTTGGTGCAACGGGGTGAGATTGCCTACGGGATCACCACCGGTTTTGGTGCCTTTAAGGATCGGGTTATCCCGCCGGAGCAGGTGGAGCAGCTGCAGCGCAATATTCTGATGAGCCATGCGGTGGGTGTGGGAGAGCCCTTCAGCCGTGCAGTGGTACGAGCTATGATGTTGGTGCGTGCCAACACCCTGGCCAAAGGGTATTCCGGAATCCGGTTGGAGACGCTTCAACTGTTGTTGGCGATGCTCAACGCAGGTGTGCATCCGGTAGTGCCCAGTCAGGGTTCATTAGGTGCCAGCGGCGACTTGGCCCCTCTGGCGCACATGGCGCTGGTGCTGTTGGGTGAGGGTGAGGCAGAGTATCAAGGGCATATCCTCTCGGGCAGCGAGGCATTGCGACGTGCCGGCCTGACCCCGACGAAACTCGCCGCTAAGGAGGGTTTGGCACTCACCAATGGCACGGCGGTGATGTGCGCACTGGGCGCGCTGGCAGTGGAACGTGCTGAGATGTTGAGCGCAGTCGCGGATGTGGCAGGCTGCCTCAGCTTGGAGGCGCTGGACGGCACTCTGCGCGCTTTCGATGAACGCATCCAAGCGGTGCGTCCCCATCCACGCCAAGTGGAGTGCGCACGGTATCTGCGCCGTTTGCTCGCCGAGAGTGACTTTGTGCACCACCACGATCCCCAGCACGTACAAGACGCCTACACCCTACGTTGCATCCCTCAGGTGCACGGCGCGGCACGCGATGCCATTGCCTATGCACGCTGGGTGGTGGATATCGAGCTCAATTCGGCCACCGATAACCCGCTCATCTTCTTCGACGAGACAGGGGCGGTGGATGTCGTCTCGGGCGGTAATTTCCACGGCGAGATCGTTGCCATCGCGATGGATTACCTGGCGATGGCGCTCACCGAGCTGGGTAATATCTCCGAACGGCGCATCGCCCGCCTGACCGACGAGGCGAGCAACGCCCACGTGTTACCGGCTTTTCTGGTCAAGCACGGAGGACTCAACTCCGGTTTTATGCTGGTGCAATACACCGCCGCAGCGCTCGCTTCGGAAAACAAGGTGTTGGCACATCCTGCCAGTGTGGACACCATCCCCACTTCGGCCAACGTCGAGGATCACGTCAGCATGGGATGCACGGCTGCACGCAAAGCTTGGCAGGTACTCGACAATCTGGAGCGCATTCTGGCGTTGGAGCTTTTCGCCGCCGCACAAGGGGTCGATTTTCGCCGCGCCCAGCTGGGTGCTGCTGCACGACTAGGACGCGGCACCCAGGTCGCTTATGAGCTAGTGCGTCAAAAAGTGCCTTTCCTGGAGCACGACACCGCGATGTATCCTCACATTGAAGCGGTGCGGCGCCTCATCGCGGACAGGACGCTGGTGCGTGCCGTCTCCGCGGCTGTAGCAGGGGGTGAGAGAGGATGATCGTTCTAAACGCCTTCGACTACTTGCTGATCCTGATATTGCTGGCAGGTGCCATGTGGGGCGCCTTACAGGGAATGGGTCGCCTGCTGATATGGATTTTCAGCTTGTACATCGCTCTGATCATTGCACTTGTATCATACCAGCCACTGGGATATTTCTTGCTCGACTTAGTGCCGGCGTTCTCCCTGATGGGCAGCCAAGCTTTAGCGTTCACTATCGTCCTATTTATCGTGTTTGGGGGCACTAACTTGTTCGTTTATACAGCGAATATCCCCCCGGAAGAGCGTCGCCGACGCGGGGATGTTTCCTTGGTCGATCCGAGGGACGCGAGCTGGCGAGCGTGGATGCGTCGCTTGGTGATCGGGCCGCTTACCACATTGATCGGTTTTGTTGTAGGGTTAGCGGTCACCACAGCGGCGCTCAGTCTGTTGTTAGCTGTATTGCAGTTTCTGATCCGCACCGAGGTCGCGCCGGGAACGGTTGGCTCCAGCTTGCGCGATCAACTGCGTACTTCTTCCCTTCTCCCCATGTTCAACATCGTGCTGTATGTGCTGTACCGAGCAGTGCGCATCTGGTTGCCGGGCGGCGAGGTTCCCGGCATCTTCTCGCGGATCCTGATACCATAGGCGTGCCCCGAGCGGTGGACCCCAAACATCTTGCCACCCTTGAGTTTCCCAAGGTGTTGGAACGCCTGGCGCGCCACACCCGTTTTGTGCCCGGTCGCGAGCGTGCTCTGACACTGACACCCTGCGATGACCTGTATGAGGCACGCCGACGCCAGCAGGAAACAAGCGAGGCGCGGTGGCTGCTCAGTGTACGCCCCACCCTGAGCGTCGGTGGCGCGCGCGACATCCGAGCTATCATACAACAGGCACTCCTCTCTGCTATCCTGCTACCTGTCGAGCTGCTGGACGTGCGTCAAACATTGCTGAGCGCCTATACGGTGAAGCGCAGTGTGCTCCCTTATGCAGAACGTATTCCCCTGCTCGCCGAGCTGGCAACCCGTTTGCACGAATGTCCCGAACTGATGCACGAGATTGGGCGCTGCATTCATCCCAACGGAAGCGTGCTAGACGAAGCCAGCCCTGCACTGTCACACATCCGCCGCGAGATGGAATTGGTGCGCCAGCGTTTGATAGCGCGTTTGGAGCAGATTCTGCACACCCCAGAGCACACCGCCTACTTGCAGGAGCCCATCATCACCCAGCGTCAGGGGCGCTATGTCATCCCGTTGCGCGCCGAGTTTAAGGGCCGCATCCGTGGCATTATCCATGACCAGAGCGCCAGCGGAGCCACCCTATTCATCGAACCGATGGCAACGGTGGAACTCAACAATCAGCTGCGCCAACTGGAAGTAGAAGAGGAACAAGAAGTACAGCGCATTCTCGCGCGGCTCAGTCAGCGAGTAGCCGCTGCGGCAGAATCCCTCCAGGAAACCCTGCAAGCACTGGCCGAGCTAGACCTGGCTTTGGCGAAAGCACACTATGCTGAGGAGCTGGACGCTGTACCAGCACAATGGGCAGATGGGAACAAACGTCCTCCGTTCCGCCTGCTGAACGCCCGACACCCTCTGCTTGATCCCCGTACCGTGGTGCCCATCGAGGTCGTGTTGGACCCCCAGACCTTCATTATGGTGATCACCGGTCCCAACACCGGCGGCAAGACCGTGACGTTGAAAACGATCGGTCTATTGGTGTGCATGGCCCAAGCTGGGCTTCATATTCCAGCATCCGAAAGCTCGCAGCTGCCCTTCTATGACGCTGTCTATGCCGACATCGGCGATGAACAATCCATCGAGCAGTCGCTCTCCACTTTCTCGAGCCACCTCACCAACATCGTACATATCCTGGAACGTTGTAACTCACATTCTTTGGTGATCCTGGACGAGCTGGGCGCCGGCACGGACCCCTTAGAAGGTTCTGCGCTGGCACGCGCTATCCTGGAGCATCTGCGTGAGCGCGACGTCGCCACGTTTGTCGCCACTCACTACCCCGAGCTGAAATGGTATGCCCATCATACGCCAGAGGTGACAAACGCAAGCGTCGAATTTGACCCAGAGACACTGGCGCCCACTTATCGCCTCAGCATTGGCTTGCCAGGACGCTCGAATGCGTTTGCGATTGCGCAACGCTTGGGGTTAGATGCGCGCATTGTAGAGGCAGCGCAGGCCATGATTGCACCGGACGTGCGCCAGGTGGAGATCATGCTACACGACATCCAGGCCACCTTGGATGAGGCACGACATGAACGTGCTGTTGCCGAGGCATTGCGCCTCCACTTGGAGGCACAGGCTGAGGAGTTGCGTCAGCGGTTGGCGCGCATTGACGCCGAACGACGTGACATCTTGAATGCGGCACGTGCTGAGGCGCGCCGTGAAATCGAGGTAGTGCGTCAGGAGTTGCAGGCACTGCGCGCTCAACTGCCCAAGCGTCCTCCCTGGCAGCCGGGCGCCGAAGTGAGCGAGGAGGAAAAGGCACTCCAACAAGCCGCAGAGACCCTGAACGCTATGGAAGTGCGCCTGGCCGAGGCGCCCCCATCATCGCTCTCATCGGCGGCCTACCGAGGCCCATTGCATCCAGGCGACATCGTCTGGGTACAGCCGCTACAGGCGCTGGGCGAGGTGATCGAAAGTCACCGGGGACGTGTGGAAGTGCAAGTAGGCCGTTTTCGCACCACGGTGCGCCGCAACCAGGTGGAATTGCGCGCGCGTGCTGCGGACAGACACGCCGTCGCCATTGAGATGCCCGGCACACCTTCTCCCAATATGGCCCCGCGCTCCTTGAGCAAGCTGGCCGCTGCACCGCCCATCGCGCTGGATTTGCGCGGATGTACCAGCGAGGAAGCGTTGTCACGGCTGGAGCGCTATTTGGACGAATCTTATCGCGCTAATATGCCCTGGGTGCGCATTATCCATGGCAAGGGGACCGGCGTGCTGCGTCAAGCGGTACGGGAAGCTTTGCAAGCGCATCCTTTGGTCGCC
>JASFBB010000069.1:0-2541 GCA_036172345.1 Anaerolineae bacterium | reverse complement strand
GAGCCAGACCTATGCGGCCTGAATGGGTCGAGTCCATATATCGACAATGCCGCACAGTGGGAGTGCCTTTCTTCTTTAAGCAGTGGGGAGGGGTACGTAGGCGTGCTAATGGTCGCTGTTTTCACGGACGAATATATGAGGAGATGCCGCGCATCTTCCGCAAATCTGCAGACATGAGCGTTAAACCCTGTTGATTTTGTATTATGCCGATTTCTCCACGACGGAAAGCACAGCTCTGAGCGCTCTAAGTGCTATAATGTATTGGCGTATCGTCACCAGTGTATCCCACTGGTAGTGTTTCCTTGCTATATCCAGCACAATTATCTTTCTGAAGGAGACAAGGGAAATATGGCCACCATTACCCCCCGCGAACTCTATGAATGGTGCAGGATCCCCTATCATGAGCTGGAAGGCCATCCGCGCCTCAAGGTGCGCTTCCGCCTGTGCAAGGATTCGGCGGAGATGGGGCGGCTGATGGCGCGCGAACTGGTTGACGAGATCAAGGCGCATAACGCGCGCGGCGAGGTGACCCGCGCCATCATCCCCTGTGGCCCGAGCTGCTGGTACAAGCCGTTCACCGAGCTGGTCAACCGCGAACGGGTGAGCTTGCGTAACTTGATTGTCTTCCACATGGATGAGTGTCTGGACTGGCAGGGGCGCGAGCTGCCGCGGCGTCATCCCTATAGCTTCCGCGGCGAGATGGAACGCCTCTTTTACGACCCGGTGGACCCCGAGCTGGCCGTGCCCGAAGAAAACCGCAACTGGCTGACCCCCGCCACGATGGAGCAGGTGCGCGAACGCATCTGGTCGGCGCCGATCGACATCACCTATGGCGGCTGGGGGCAGGACGGCCATATCGCCTACAACCAGGCGCGGCGACATCCCTACAGCCACATCACCTTGGAGGAGCTGCGCGACTCCAGCATCCGCATCCAGGAGAACAACTGGGATACCATCCTGGCGCTGGCACAGCGTACCTTTGGCAGCGCCTATCAGTTCGTGCCGCCTATGTCCATCACCTTAGGCATCAAAGAATGCCTCGCGGCGAAGAAGGTGCGCGTGTTCAGCGACACGGGTGCGTGGAAGCAGACTGCGTTGCGCGTGGCGCTGTTCGGCCCAGTCACCCCGGAGTATCCCATCACCTTGCTGCAGGAGCACCCGGACGCGCTCATCACTGCAACCATCGACACCGCCCGCCACCCCATCAGCGAGCATCCGGAGTGGGATTTAGGGGTGTGAGACTGCTGCCCGAAGGGCGTTCGAGAGATCTGACGTCGGGGGCAGGTTGTCTCAGGTGCATTATTTATGGCGGTGTTTCTGGCAGTTGGAGGATGTAGGAAGAAGGGGTGCTATGAATGTAATTCGGGAGGTGGAGCAGCCTCTATCCAAGATGACACTTGTGCGATTTGGGCGACGCCTTTCCGGATATCGGGGGCACATCTGGCGTTTGTGGCGGCGAACTTTGTATCGTGCGCACGCGCGTTCGTGCATGAGTCATAAGCCCTGGCGTAAGCTCCACACCTTGGAGCGAATGAAGCGGACTTGCTGCGCAGTTATTCCAACCTGCATTCAGAAGATCTGACAAGTGCCTGGGCTATTTTGACCTGCACCCCGATGAGATTGAACGGCGAATCAGCGAGAATGAAGTAGTGTGCTCCATAGCGTGCTTGTATGCCAATGAAAACCTCAGAAAGGTGGAGGAGAAATGGTACAAGTCGACCTCGAAGAAGCAAGAGTGCAGTTACGTGACCTGATCGATGCAGTACTGAAGGGCGAAAAAGTGTACATTGTCAAGGACCTCCAGGCAGCGGTGCAGCTGGTGCCTGCGGTTCCTCCCACACGCCGTGAGTTTGGGAGTGCAAAAGGGTTCATCACGATGGCTGAGGATTTTGACGCTTCGTTGCTAGACTTCGACGTTTACATGCCATGAAATTGTGACTCGACACGCATGCCTTTCTGTGGTTCATTGATGGGGACGAATGTCTTAGTCTCTCTAGTCTCTCGGCGCGGACGCTGATTGAAGACGGCGAGAATGAGGTGTTCCTCAGCGTGGCCAGCTTGTGGGAAATGGCCATCAAGATCAGATGGGCAAATTGCAAATGGCAGAGCCGTTCGAAACTTTCATCCCCCACCTACTGAGTCTGAACCACATCGGGTTGCTTGGCATCACCATCAGCCATACAGCTGTGGTTGCGACGTTGTCCTTTCCTCATCGGGATCCATTTGACCGCTTGCTAATCGCACAAGCTCAGGTTGGGCATATGTCGCTGGTGAGCGGCGACCCCGCGTTTGACACCTATGGGATTACGCGCTTATGGTGAGCTGATGGTTGAGCTGACGGTGTTTTCCGCTCGTCTGAGCAGGGCTTCGACCTGACACTGCCCTGCGGGATGACCTACAGTGGCTCAGGCTACCATTCACCGGAGAAACCTATAGACCCAACCACCCATTACTCAATTAACCTGGAACAAGACCATTGCGCTGGTCACGGCTGTCTTTCTGGTCAGGATAGCGAGCGACTGAAGTCATGCCTCCCAGGCG
>JASFBB010000068.1:0-5174 GCA_036172345.1 Anaerolineae bacterium | reverse complement strand
GGCTGCCGCCGTTTGCTGTCGTGCACACCGAAGATGAGTCATTCCCGTTCGAAGGCATTGTCCTTGCGTGGCACCTAGCCCGGCTGATCTCGCTGCTACTCAGCGCTGCTACCGTTGTGACGATCTACCTGGCTGCGCGCGCAGCGCGACCACACGGCGAGACGTTGGCTCTGGGTGCTGCCGCTCTGATCGCCATGAGTGCCCAATTTACCTTCATTGCGGCCTCAGTGAACGACGACAACTTGCTCGGCTTACTCTCTGCACTTTTCACTTGGTGTCTGATTCTCGCGTGGCGACAGCCTATGCGTATGAAGCCCTATGCCCTGGCCGGGATTTGCCTGGGCCTGGCAATCACCACTAAGTATAGCGTGGCATTGTTTCCCTTATTGGTGGCTATGTTGCTCGTTCTGGCGGTGCGAAGTGGTAGACTGAACAAGAAGGCAGCATTGGGTCGTCTTGCTGTGTTCGTCGCAGCGTTCAGTGCCGCAGCAGCTTGGTGGTTCATTTTCGTACTGTGGCATTTTAATGAAGTGCGCCAGCTGGGATGGCTAGTTGGCCTGGTCAAACCGTTTATGGGTGGTGCCCGTGCCGACGCCAGCCTGCAGCAGATAGCGTCATTCCTCACCGGTGGCGCATTGCCCGGATCGACCGAGATAATCCGACCATCTGCCGATTGGGTCAGATGGTTGGGCCAGATGTTCATTTCGTTCTGGCTGCCCGGAAGTCCACTCGATCATCCCCTTGGTATTGCCCTATGCATCGGCGTTGCCTGTCTCACTGCCATGGCACTGGCTGGATTATTGTACACTACAGCGCTGCGTAACCGCTCCCGTGTGGCACGGCTGGACTGTATGGCGACAGAGGTCAGGTACCCATACGTGCTGTTGGCACTCCAAGTGTTCTTGTTGTTACCGTTTCCCATGTTGCGTTACATTCTCACCGGCAATGTGGTTGAGACGGCGCAAGGACGGCATATCCTGTTTCCTGCAGCGATGCCCATCGGGCTACTACTTGCGACCGGCCTCGCTTCATGGTTCAATCTCCCAAGTCGTCAGTCAGCATTGCTGGGCATCTCTGGCTTGTTGCTGGGCATCGGACTACTTCACTTTTATGGTGTCATAGTGCCCACTTTCCCCGAACTGCTGCCGGTGCGCACCACTGCTGACGCTGCAGAACGAGTGGCTAACCCAGTACATCTCCCCTTTGGCGATGCAGTCGAGCTGCTCGGCTACGAGGTGCATCTGCCGAATGCATTCGGCGCTCTAGCGGTGACGCTCACCTGGCGCAGCACAGGTGATGCATCCGAGGATTTGGTGACCAACCTGTTCTTAGTTGGTGAGGATGGCGAGATCTACGCGCGTTGGCTCGGACACCCCGCAGGAGGACGCTACCCCATGCGCGCATGGCAGCCAGGCGATGTGGTGCGCGATGACATATGGCTTGTGTTGACAAATGTGCACGCGGGCTCGTACCGCTTGTGCCTGCGCCTATTACCTGCCAATGTCGCTTCTCCTCCGGGGTCGATCTCGGATGGAGAATACTGCCTGACCTCGTTGTCGTTACCCGATGTACCGATCGCTCAGGGCAGGCATGTATGGGCGCTGCCCAATGGACGTGGCGGTGCGTTCGGCATCTGGCAGGCAGGGCGCGTGGACGAACCGCTGCCCGTCTTTCGGTACCGTGCCACCATTCAAATCAGTGCCGACGCTCAACCCGCAGAGGAGGGGGCGTATACTATAACCTTAGTGGGGCCGGATGGTGTCGAACAGGTGGCATTGTGCCGAACGGGCAATATCTATACTTTCTTGGTCGGCGCGCGTTGGTCAGCCGGTCGCTATCGTGTGCGGCTACGCAGCGGGGACTGGTCGTTTGTCAGTGAGCCTGTGTTGGAGGTGCGTCTGCGCCAACGTGATTTTGCCATACCACCTATGCAGCACGTGGTGAACGCCCACTTCGGTGGCGAAATCACCCTGCTGGGCTATGATCTTCCGGAACGCAGGGCACAACCGGGCGGTGCGCTGCCCATTGTGCTCTACTGGCAGGCCGAACGGGATGTGCAAAGACACTATGTTGTCTTTAACCATCTGCTGGGCGCTGATTTGCGACAGTGGGGTGGCCGTGACCGCGTTCCACGAGATTATTACAGCACCGCCTTGTGGGTAGCTGGTGAAGTAGTGCGAGATGAGTTCCTGCTGCCGATAGATGCGCTCGCACCGCCCGGAGTTTACCATCTCGATATAGGCCTCTATCAGGTGCTGGGAGGAAAGATTCATCCCTTGTGGTTGGTTGATGCAGCCGGCAATGTACTAAACACCAATAGTGTCACCCTGACCACCATCAAGGTGGGCGGCGCACCGCCAGGCACGACCGTCAGCGGTACACCTTCTCCTGAGCACCCGCGCGCTGACAATCTGGGTGGGTCGGTCGCTCTCGTTGGCTATGACCTCTCTGTGCGAGCGACCGAACTGCAGGTCACGCTCTACTGGCGGTGTGAGGCGCCATTGCTGACTGACTACACCACCTTCGTCCATCTGACGAAGGCAGGCACTGCCGACATCGTGGCGCAAATGGACCGTCCCCCGGCTGAGGGTGCTTATCCTACCTCGTTATGGGATGTCGGTGAAGTGATCCGCGATGTTATTACGGTGCCGCTGTCGACTGACCTGTCATCCGGCGATTATGATGTCCTGGTTGGTCTGTATGATGCCGCTACTGGTCAGCGATTGGCTTTAGCAGAGGTGACGGCGCCGGAGTCCCTGCACGACGCAATTCGTTTGACCACATTACGCCTTCGGGCTGGAGCGATGGGTGAGACGGAGGACTGAGAGGATATCCGGTGGATAACTCGCCTGGCAGAACATTCACTCGCACACAGGCTTTCTGGTTCATGGTATTCTTGGTATGGGTGGCCTTCGCATTGCGGGTCATCCGGCTGAACGATCTGCCGCTGGAACTCAGCCTGGATGAGAGCATAAACGGGCTGGATAGCCTGCGATTGATACTTGGGGGTTGGCTGACCCCATTTCTGCAGAATAATTTTGGTCGCGAGACGTTGTACTTTTATATTCAGGGCATTGCTTTACATCTCTTCGGCATCTCTGTTTTTGCGTTGCGTTTCTGCTCAGTAGTGATGGGCACGTTGACCATTCCTCTTTTGTATGCTGTTGGCCGTCAGTTGGTACCCCGAGACATGGTGCGAGCAGACACACTTTTACCGGTACGTGTCGGATTATTAGCTGCGACCGGTATGGCAGTATGCTACTGGCACATCTACTTCAGTCGTCTAGCATTGCGTGCTATTATGCTGCCACCGATATTGCTTGCCTGTGTATGGTGTCTATGGCAAGCTCGCCGCCTTATAACGCACTCCCTCATCCCAAGCTTGCCCTGGTGGAGCGCTGCGGGTTTTTTGCTCGGAGCGACATTTTACACCTACACAGCAGCGCGACTTCTGCCTCCCTTGTTCATCTTGTTATTTGGAGCGTGGCTATTGCGGTCGGACAAGCGTAGGCGGATCAGTCTTGGGCTCGCGATTTTTCTAGGTGTGGCAGTTTCTGTCAGCAGCCCCTTACTACTTTACTTTGTGCGTAACCCCCACGCTTTCATCAACCGTGCAGCGGTCATCAGCTTGCCTATGGACAGCACCCTCCCAGAGATGCTGAAGTTGAATGCATTTCAGCTATTGATGATCCAATTCGGTGGGGGCAGTTGGGTGGGCCATTGGCCAAGCCTGAATGCCCTGAGCGGGTTAGGACTCCTCATCGGCATGCTGGTTTGTGCGTATCACGTGCGTCGCATAACAGCTTGGTGGCTCTTGAGTTGGTGGGTAGTGGGATTCCTTCCCACATTGCTTTCGCAGCAGAATTGGGAGACGGTCACTACGATCTTAAGAGGCATTGTTGCCTGGCCAGCATTGTGCTTCATTGCAGCGATTGGGTTGGCTGCGGCAACTAATCTGTGTGTGCAGCGCTTCAGTGGTCGGTGCCGGCAGCACGTGCAATCGCATCACTTGTGGAGTGTGGTGCTGCCTGCGCTGGCTCTGCTTGGCATAGGCGGTGCGATAAGTGTGCATAATTACTTCTTCGTTTGGGCAGACAGCTTTGCTCCATCACATCACAATGCCCGTGTCTTATCTAATTATCTGAACAAGCACGCCGCACAACTTGTGTTGATCCCCAATCATTTCTACACGGAGGCAGCGACGCGTTTCTTGCTCCAGGCGCGTTACCCGACTTTGGATAGCATCTCTTACGAAGCGGCCAATGCTTTAATAGCTCGTCACCATATTGATGGTGTTAAGGGATCGGGGGCAGTGTGTATTATGCCGCACAACGGAAGCACACCTTCGGCCTGGGTGCTGCTTGAACCGCGTGGCGAGGACGCTGGGGTTGCCCATTTTTTCCCTCAAATGGAGCGGGCACAAGCTGCCGCACTGGCCAAAGCGGTGCGGATCCACGAGCCACTGTTCACTCTCAGCGACGACTACGGAGAAGATATAGCGGAGGTGTACCCGCTCGATCCTAACACACCCATCTTGCCCGATAGGACAGAGGTAGTACAACCTATCGGAGCAAATTTTGCCGATGACCTGCTCTTATTGGGGGCTCTTGTGCGACCAGAACAAGCCCAACCAGGACACTCCATTTCTCTACGGCTGGAATGGCAAAGCATGCGCCCAATTGACGGCGACTATGATCTGTTCATCCATCTTTTCAACCTGCGGACCGGAGAGCGCATCGCTCAAGTCAATCAGTCCTTGGGAAGCTCCATCCTGCTCCACAGCCATTTCTGGTTCCATGGCCTTATCGTACAGGAGATTCATTCCTTCCAGCTGCCGCAGGATGCACCGGACGGTGTCTATCGGTTCGAGGTCGGGTTGTACCATCGTGCCTCAGGACAGCGCCTCATAGCACGGGCAGTTGAGAGTAATGTCATATTGGGTGACAGCATTACGCTGGGAAAGTTAGTGGTGCGCAAGCAGCCTCCGCCTGCGCCAGAACTAGCGCTGAATACCCGATTTGAGGACAATATCCTGCTACACGGCTTGGACGTGCATAGCGAAAACGCAGATAGGATTGGGGTGGTATTGCACTGGCAGGCGATCGATGATATCCCACACGACTATACTGTTTTTACTCATCTGCTCGATGGACAAGGCAATCTAGTGGCACAGC
>JASFBB010000067.1:0-8091 GCA_036172345.1 Anaerolineae bacterium | reverse complement strand
AATGGAAACACCGCAATGCCTCAAGCTAATAATCTCTCTAAATAATAGCACGATTTTTTTCATCTGTCAATTATTCTAGGTGGAAAATTTTTTCGGTTGGGCAGTTATATCACGCGCTATGGGCACAACGTCACTTTCGGCATACAATGCTCGGAAATGTTCCACCCAAGCGCGGTGCTCTGGTTTTTCCGGCCTCGCCTGGAAGAGCAAAGAGCTGCCGATGACGATGCGTTTGACACGCGGACGGGTGATGGCCACATTCAGCCGATTAGAGTGTACTCCTCTTTTTTAGTTATGTCTAGTTTCTATGCCTGCACCATCTCCGCCAGGGCACGCAGGCGTCTCAACTCGGCGTGCACCGGCACTCGATCGGCCACGCCCACTATCATGCGTCCGTCCGCGCGTGCCAGCTGCACTACTTCTTCAACCACCTTGCGGAGCTCCTCTTCAGGTTGATCTGCCACCAGGTAGTCTTGAGGAATGCCGCCCCACAACGTCACCAAAGAACCCACTCTTTCCCGTGCCAGCGGCAACGGTGTGTCGCTTTGCGGTGGGCCAGCCACACCCGCGATGCTGTCCACTCCGGCATCTGCCAGTCCGCGCAGCAAATGGCGTCCCATGCCACCCAGGTGCACGATCAGCCGCTTGCCCTGCGCGTGAAGCACCTCGGCGACGAAACGATACGTGCCAGCCATGTGTTCGCGGAAGGCAGTGGGCGTGATGAACTGGCCATCCAGGTTGTCCGGCGCTAACGCGAGCGTACCGGGCAGGCGCGCCAACGTGACCACCAGCTCCCGATACTGCGTCTCCATAACTTCCAGCAGCTCCAGCAATTGCTCGCGCTCCTCGCCCATGAGCAGCAGCACCCCTTCATTCCAACCGATCCAGGTGTGCAACAGCTCCGAATAAGGGGTCTTGGGCAACTCGATCACCGGGATAACGTCTTGTGCCGCCTCGTCTTGCCAGGCGGCCGGTTCCAGGACGTACTTGTGTGCCGCGACTAGCTGACGTGCTGCCGGTATGTCGGCGGCTGTCTTGACCAGGTACGCGCTCTGCCACCAGTCGCCGTCTGGTCCGAGCACCCAGTTCGCCCGCAGTTCGCCCACCGCCGTGCGGTAGCGTACAGTGCGTTCGTTTTCTCGTTCTTCGTGGATCACCTCAATGCCGGGTGTCTCCAAGTGCCATGGACGGACGGGTTGCCACAACGGTGTTCCCAGCGCTGCGGCGATCTGGCGTGGCGTGTAATCCCGCCATTCAGTCGGCAGGGTGCCACGCGTGCGCTGCCAATCCAGCCACAGGGTCAGATCGGCAGCGTAGGGCACTGCGTCCCCTGCACATCCTTCGAAACAAGCCAAGAAATCCGCTCGCGTTGTGATCGTGCTCATCTCTGCTATCCACCGTGATCCTGCTAGAAGCTTGCGGACGATGGTCGCAATAGATGCGCGCTTTACCATTGGCGCGTTCAGGGCTATGTTCCTCGCGAGGATAACACATTTTTTGGCGCGTAACAAGAGGGTTTCCAAAGAATAAATGGCTTCAATCACCGGCTGCCCGACAAGTCCTTTCCCATTCATCCCTAAGTAATTGGAACACACCCCAAGCCCCATGACGATTTGTGAACCCCTAGGAAGTGTTGCTATACTTACTTTCACTGTATAATTCGGCAGATCTCGACATTATTGCATTATTGAAGAAGGAGAACAATCGCGTGCTGGACATCGCTTTCATCCGTGCCCATCCTGAAGAGGTCAAAGAAGCGCTCAAGAAGCTCAACACGGATGCCCCCATTGACGAGATCCTGGCGCTGGATCAGCAGCGGCGGGCTCTGTTGCAGGAGACGGAAGCACTGCGTGCGGAGCGCAACGCGGGCTCCAAGCAGATCGCTGCGCTGATGCGCGAAGGGCGCCACGCCGAGGCGGAAGCGCTCAAACAGCGTATGAGTGCGATCGGCGACCGGATCGCCCAGCTGGAAGAGGCGCTGCGTCAGGTGGAAGCAGCCAGCTACGAGAAGCAGCTGTGGGTGCCCAACTTGCCACATCCCAGCGTGCCCATTGGCCCGGACGAGTCGCATAACGTGGTGGTGCGCCAGTGGGGCACGCCGCGGGAATTCGACTTCGAGCCGGTGCCACATTGGGATTTGGGCGAGACGTTGGGCATTATCGACTTTGCGCGTGGGGTGAAGATGAGTGGCACGCGCTTCTTCGTGCTGCGCGGCACAGGCGCCGGCTTACATCGCGCCCTGATCAATTTCTTCTTGGATGTGGGCATCCGCGAACATGGCTACACCGAGATTTACCCCCCTTTTATGGTGCACCAAGAGGCGATGGTCTGCGCCGCGCATCTGCCCAAATTCCGCGAGAATATGTACTATGATGCGGAAGAGGACTTCTGGTTCATCGGCACCGCCGAAGTGCCATTGACCAATCTGTATCGCGATGAGATTCTCAGTGTGGAGCAGCTGCCTATCAAGTTGGTGGCCCACACACCCTGTTTCCGACGCGAAAAGATGAGCGCGGGGCGCGACGTGCGCGGCATCAAGCGTGTCCACCAATTCGAGAAGGTGGAGATGTATTGGATCACCACGCCCGAGACGAGCTATGCGGCACTGGAGCAGTTGGTGGCCGATGCTGAAGACCTGTTGCGCAGGTTGGAGCTCCCCTATCGCGTGGTGGAGATGTGCACCGGCGACCTTGGCTTTGCCGCTGCCAAGAAGTATGATCTGGAAGTGTGGTGCCCTGGCAGCCAGGAATGGCTGGAAGTCAGCTCGTGCAGCAATGTGACCGACTTCCAGGCGCGCCGGGCGAACATCCGCTTCCGCCGCCAGCCCAAGGCGCGCCCCGAATATGTGCATACCTTGAACGGCTCGGGCCTCCCGGCCGGCCGGGTGATGATCGCGGTGATGGAAAACTATCAACAGCGCGACGGCAGCATTATGGTGCCAGAGGTGCTCCGCCCGTATATGGGGGGGCAAGAGCGCATCACCGGACCGGCATAACCTTTGCCCTTGGACCACAAATCGGATATTATAGCTCAGAGGTGTGAGTTTTACCTCCGTATGCGTTTAAGCAATATGGCATTTCGTAAAATATCAAAGCGATCGTCTATGATGAAAGGAGACCGATCATGTTAGCTAAATCTGTCCAAGACAAGATGAACGACCAGATCAAGCATGAGCTCTATTCCGCCTACTTCTACCTCTCGATGGCCGCTTACCTGGAATCCAGCAACTTGCCCGGCGCAGCACATTGGATGCGCCTCCAGGCGCAGGAAGAGCTGGGACATGCGATGAAATTCTTCGAGCACATTCATGATCGAGGAGGTCGCGTGATGTTGCAAGCCATCGACCAGCCGCCTACAGAATTCAACGGGTTGCTCGATGTCTTCGAAAAGACACTGGCCCATGAAAGGAAAGTCACCGGCTTGATCAACGACCTCTACGCCTTAGCCGTCCAGGAAAAGGACTATGCCAGCCAGACTTTCCTGCAATGGTTTGTGGACGAACAGGTGGAAGAGGAGAAGAATGCCGAGCTAATCGTGCAGCAGATCAAGATGATCGGCGATCATCGCGGTTCCCTCTTTATGCTGGATCGGCATCTGGGTGAACGCGAGGTAGAAGAGGAGTGAGGTTCCTCCCAGCCCGTGATGAGATGCATCGGGCAAGCCTTGTCATATGTCCCACACATATGTCCTATGATCACAAAACGTTCCGGTTGACAAAGATCGTTTCATGGACTAGCATATAATTTCAAGAGATGGGATGCCTTGGCAGAAAAACCTGTAAGATTGGGGAAACGGCCTATGGTGAAGCTGTTGATGAGCTGGGATATCCGACCGGGACGTGAAAGTGAATACTTCGAGTTCGTCGTGCGCGAGTATGCACCCACGCTGACTCGTCTGGGCATTCAGCCGACCGAAGCATGGTACACGCTTTACGGCGACGGGCCCCAGATCCTGACAGGCGCCGTTACCGACGATTTACAGTCTATGCGCGCGGTGCTGCAAAGCGAGGAGTGGCAGGCCCTGCACGAGAAACTTATGAAATATGTGACCAATTACCGTCAGAAAGTGGTGCAAGCGAGCGGACGTTTCCAATTGATGTGATCGCCAGGGCACTAAGGGCATCTGACATAAAACGAGAGCGGGCTTCGCATTCTGCGGAAGCCCGCTCTTGCTTTATTGCATAAAGCGCCGCACTCACTTCTCTGTCTGGGTGGAAGCCGCTTTCTCGACGCTCGTCTTCGCCCCTTCGGAAGGCTCACCTTTCTCCTTGCCGTTAGTGTCCCTGTGATTGGAACCGGCAGCGCCGAGCGAAGAGGTCTTGCGATTATCCGTCGAGTAAAATCCCGAACCCTTAAAGACGATACCCACAGGCTGCAAGACACGTCGCACCGGGCCGCTGCACTCAGGACACTCCTGCAGCGGGGCATCCGAGAAATGCTGGAATCGCTCAAAGTGAAGGCCACACTGCTTGCACTTGTATTCGTAGACTGGCATAAGACGATCACCCCTCCTTTGCTCGATTTCCAGACGTACAATCTCACATTTTACCATAGACAGGGCATTTTTGCAATTCTCGCCTTGGAGGGTGTTGAAAAAGTCCTCCAGGGCATTACCACGTAGGGACGGGCTCAGAATTCACCCCTACCACCACCGTAGGAATAGACGGGAAGCCCTCCGGGGCATTACGACATGGAGGTAGGGGCGCACGGCCGTGCGCCCCTACAGGTTTAGGAATAGGCCGCACGTCTTGCGGGGCATTACGACCGTAGGGGCACAGCACGCCGTGCCCCTACAGGATTGTGGGCAGAAATAGACTGAGACGTTCTTCAACACCCTCGCCTTGCAATGTGCCACAAGGGACTTGCATTTTACACGAGGATCAATGTATAATAGAAATGCGATGCGGCGGGCGGTTAGCTCAGTTGGTTAGAGCGCATGCTTGACATGCATGAGGTCACAAGTTCAAGTCTTGTACCGCCCACTGTTGAGAGCTGCGTTTGATTCTCCGGTTGTACTTTGAGAGCGATAGCGTTCGTTGTATCGTGCGATGGAGCCCAGTCAGTATGAAGACTGCGCTGGGCTCTCTATGTTTTCTCAACCGGTGATATTCTCTCGAGAATGGCGCTGCAGATGCCAAAGTGAGCGTCCAGAACGAGCCTTGCCCAGCACCTCCACCTGGAACGGCCTCGAGTTCGCCCGAGGAGATGTGGCGACGGTATGAGTTTATCGCCAATACCTCGCGCGACTTCCTCACTCTGATCAACGCCGAATACCGATACGAGGCAGCTAATCACGCCTATTGCGCCGCCCATTGCCGACACCCTGAGGAGATCATCGGCAAGAAAGTCTCCGAGGTTTGGGGAGAAGAGCGGTTTAATCTCTGTGTCAAGCCATTCCTCGATCAATGTTTCTCCGGCCAGGAGGCCAACTACCAAGGATGGTTTGAGTTTTCCACACTCGGCATGCGCTATATGGATGTGACGTATTATCCCTACCGCAATGCCGCAGGAAAAGTCACCCACGCCGTGGTGGTATCGCGCGACGTCACCGCTTTCAGGCTAGCGCAGGATGAGGCACAGCGTCAACTTCAACGCTTACGCGTAATTCACAACTTTGAAACTATGCTGATTACCACCATAGAAGTAGAGGGCGTTATCCAAGCACTTCTTGACCAGGCGATTTCGCAATTAGAAGCTGTGGCTGCCAACGTGTGGCTTTACGAACCGGGTGCGCAAATGCTGCGCCATATGGCAGGCCGGGGATTTGCGATCCCACCTGTTGCTCGCTCTGCGCTGCGCCTCGGCGAGGGATATCCAGGCCGCGCGGCTCTCGAGGGCCGGATCGTCAAATCAGTCCGTCCGCTTTCCGAATGGCCAGATGCATCGCAGAGCATCCCCCATCTTGATGGGCCACTGGTACATTATGGGATCCCCTTATTGGCCCGAGATCAGTTGCGCGGCGTCCTGGAGCTCTTCATCCGCCAGAGCCCGGAGAGCGACCCAGAGTACTTGCATTTTTTGGACACGCTGGCCCGTCAGGCAGCTATGGCGTTAGACAACGCCCAGCTCTTCCGCGACTTGCAGCAAGCGCATCAGGAACTGGTCGCTGCCTACGACGCCACGCTGGAGAGCTGGGTGCGCACGTTGGACCTGCGCGATCATGAGACGGAAGGGCATACACAGCGCGTCGCCAGCATGACCGTTTCGTTGGCCAGACTAATGGGTTTTGAAGAGCCAGCATTGACCCATGTGCGCCGCGGGGCTTTGCTCCATGACATTGGCAAAATTGCAATCCCTGATTCCATCTTGCTCAAACCCGGCCCCCTTACGGAGGAGGAGCAGCGCATTATGCGCAAGCACCCTGAGTACGCGTACGAGATGCTTTCACGTTATGCCTTCCTGCGACCTGCTCTGGACATCCCCTACTGCCACCACGAACGCTGGGATGGCACAGGTTATCCGCGCGGTCTGAAGGGCGAGGCGATCCCCCTTGCAGCGCGGATCTTTGCCGTTGTGGATGTGTGGGATGCCCTGCGCTCTGACCGGCCCTACCGCGCTGCCTTGCCGTGGGAACAAGCTCACGCTTTGATCAAAGGAGAATCGGGCACGCATTTCGACCCAGCCGTGGTGAAAGTGTTTCTCGAGTGGCTGGATGGGCGTGATGATCCCTCAAAGTGATCCGGATGGCCAAGTCGCTCAGGAGGGCAAAGGTCGTTTTCTCCCACTTGCGAATCAGGAGCACAAAGTATGACGCAAAACTGCGTTGACGAAGGCAACACAACAGGGCCGATCTGGGATCGCGCCGCAGCCCTTGCGCGTCTAGATGGAGATGAAAAGCTTCTATCCGAGCTAGTGGAAATGCTGCTGGACCAAATTGACGCGGGAGTTGCCCATCTTTCTGAAGCCATCGCGCGCGGGGATGCGCGTGGAATTGAACAAACTGCCCACAGCCTTAAGGGCGCTTCTGCCAGTCTGGGCGCCGAGCGCTTCAGGCAATGCGCCTTCCAACTGGAACAGATCGGGCGCAGCGGCAACCTGTCCGACGCAGCCAATGTATTGGTCAAGCTCCAAGAAGAAGCGCATCTCCTGCGCCAGGCATTTCGCTCTTAGAAACACCCTCTTGTAAAGAGCTAGCTCACTGTGCGAGATGCGATCGCTTCGTTGATCTCGCGGATCAAATCCGAGATCACCACTGGCTTGGCCAAACAGATCACCCCATAGGCAGCCGCTTGAGCCATATAGCCCAGGCCCACATAGCCCGTCAACCCGATGATAGGCACGTCGGGGGTCACCTTCTTCAGCACCCGGATGGTCTGAATGCCATCCAAGCCTGGCATGAGCATGTCGAGCAAGTAGAGATCATAAGACTGCTCGACCGCTGCTACCACCGCATCGGCACCGTTGTCCACCGCAGTGACCGAGAAGCCGGCGTTTGTCAGCTCATCCTCCAAGAAGCTGCGCACGTCTGGGTCGTCCTCCGCGATCAATATCCTCGGCATCGATGGCCTCCTGGCATGACCTTGGTAGCATTTGGGAACGAATAACCTGACATATCTAAACCCGAGCGCCAGAATCCGGGGAGACACCACCACGCTCAAAAGAGCTGGACAGGTCGGACTGCCCTTGGGGGAGGATCACGGTAAACGTGGTGCCTTTCCCCACACTTGTTTGCAGCGCGATTTCTCCGTGATGCGCGCGCACAATCCCGGCCACGATAGACAATCCGAGACCAGTGCCCTGGCCAGGTGGCTTTGTGGTGAAGAATGGGTCGAATATTCTATCCTTGACCTCCTCAGGAATACCCACACCTGTGTCTGAGACACTGAGCAAAATCGATTGTCTGGCAGAGTCGTAGTCGGTACGTACGACAATTGTCCCTCCACGCGGCATGGCATCGCGCGCATTGGTCAGGAGGTTGATCAGCAGCTGGGCCATCTGGTTGCGATCGCAATGCAGCCTCGGCAAATTTTCACTCAGTCCGGTGACAACCTTGATGTTGTCCCAGGAGCGCAGCTGATTCTCCACCAACAAAAGCGTATCCCTGACCACTTCATTGAGATCGGTGGCCGTCAGCTCGGTTGCAGACGCATGG
>JASFBB010000066.1:0-3371 GCA_036172345.1 Anaerolineae bacterium | reverse complement strand
AGCCAGGAACCCGACCAGACCGGCCAGAATCACAAGCAGGCCGCTGATGCCGGGAGCCAGGAACCCGACCAGACCGGCCAGAATCACAAGAACACTTATAACGCTTTTGTGGTGTGTGTGAATGCCGTGCGTGATGCGTCGCCCCAGCGGTTGCGTCCCACGCCACAACGCGCCAGCGAAGGCTGCTACAGACGACCGGATAGCCCGCCATCGTATGGCGCACTGCCGCCACAACCGTCGCGCAGGGGAAACGTCCCGCTGGCTTGCCACGCCACCCTCTCCCGCAGCGTCGAGAAATCTCATGGGGTTATGGTTTAGTCCGGATTATAGCGCGGGATGGAGAGGGAGTCAAGAGGTCCCAAGTGTGTGAGGGGATTGAAAAAGTTCCCCGGGGGATTACGCCGTAGGGGCAAATAATCATTTGCCCCTACCGGATTGTGGGTGGAAATAGACTGAGAGGTTTTTCAACATCCTGGTGGGTGGTTTGGCCGAAATGCACGCGGCATGTTAAGATGCGCGACAGACTCTTTGCACCCCCAATCGAGGAGATGGCCCATGTCCATCCGAGCAGAGACCGTGGCGTTCGCCGAAGAACACCCCTTCCAAACCGATCAGGTGATCACCGTCGCTGCCGCGCATGCCGCCCACGACATGTATACCGCCTTTCTCCCGGCCATGTTACCCGCTCTGATCGCCAAGCTGGCACTCCCCACGGCGCAGGCGGGGACGCTGGCGCTCTTCCTCCAATGGCCCTCCCTGCTCCAGCCCGTCGTCGGCTACCTGGCCGACCGCGTCAGCTTGCGCTATCCGATCATTGTGGCGCCAGCCATCACTGCCGTTATGATGAGCTGGCTGGGATGGGCGCCCAGCTATGCGGTGATGGCCTTGATGTTGATCGTGGTGGGGTTGAGCTCGGCCAGCTTGCATGCTGTCTCCCCGGTGATCGCCGGCCAGCTTTCTGGGCGGCAGCTAGGGCGTGGGATGGGCTTCTGGATGGTGGGCGGCGAGCTGGGTTATACGGTCGGTCCCATCGTGGTGGTCACTGTGATCCGGTTTATGGGTCTCGATGGGGTGGCGTGGCTGATGCTGTTTGGAATCACTGCCTCGGTGGTCTTGTTCTTGCGCTTGCGCGACCTGCCGGCGCGGCCATCCGAGGTGGCGAGTCCGCTGCCCTGGCGTGCGGCGCTGCGCGCGCTGAGCACTACGATGAAGCCGCTGGTCGGCATTGTCACTCTGCGCGCTTTTGTCGTCGCCGCGCTGGTGACCTATCTGCCCACCTTCTTGACGCGCGAGGGCAGCGACCTGTGGCTGGCCGGGACGTCCCTCTCCGTCCTTCAGGTGGGCAGCATTGTCGGCGCGTGGCTGAGCGGCCCGGCAAGCGACCGCTGGGGTCGGCGCGCGGTCTTGAGCATTGCGCTGACCACCACCGCCCTGCTTATGGTGCTATTTCTGATCACCACACAGGGGGCGCGCCTGGTGTGTCTCCTGCTGCTGGGGGTCAGCGTGGCGGGCACCTTCCCAGTGTTGCTTGTCCTGGCGCAAGAGGCGCTGCCGAGCAACCGCGCGCTGGCCAACGGCGTCTATATGGCCGTCGTCTTCGTCACGGAGTCGATCGCTGTCGTTTCCATCGGGGTTGTGGGCGATTGGGTGGGGCTGCGCGTTACGTATATTGGCGGTGCGGTGGCGCTCTTGTTGTGTCTGCCGCTGGTGGCGCAGCTGCCCTCCGGAGGGCGCCGCGCGTAGGGACGACCAACCCGGTCACCCGTATCAGCGGCGCAAGGCCCTGGACAGCACACAGCCGTGCGTCCCCCAATCGAAATGCACATCGCAAAAAGCACGCCTTTTCATCTTGGAGATATCGCGCTACAATGCACGCCGGCGTGGGCGCATCGGACGGAGGACACACGGCGGAGCATACTCACCAGCGCATATCCATGGCGCTCCTCGTGGTAGGCATCGCGCTGGCGTTGGTGTGTCTCGCAGCGTGCTCATTTCCCTCCCGTCAGGCCCTGAGGCCGCACGACACCCCGATCCCTGCCCCACCACCAGGCACGCATGGGGCGTTGTCCTACCCGCCCACTTGGACACCCCTGTCGTCGCTCACCCCACCGCCCACCTTCACGCGCGTGCTTGCCGTTGCGCTGCAGCCCACTCTGGCAGACTTCTGGGACGGACGCGCCGAGTTCGTCATCGAGGTCGCGGACACGGGGCTGCCCATGGGTGAATCGGACACGTTGGTAATGCCCAACGGCGAGTTCTGGTCCTATGTGCACGCCAGCTCCCGCTCCGCCGGTGTGCTGGATTCGTGTGGCGATCCGGTCGAGTTCCCCGGCTGCGTCGTCCTCTATCGCAGCACGGACGGAGGCTATACCTTTCACCACGATCGGCCGCCGGTCTGCCTGTTCCCCTGTCAGCAGTGTCCATGCGATTCGGAGCGCGATCACATTGACCAGCAGCAATATCCGCGCGTCTTCCGCGACGGCGAGCGCTTTATCATGGTGTATGAGTACCGCGCGCGCATCATGTTGCGGCGTTCCGCGGATGGGCTGAATTGGAGCGCGCCGGAGGAGCTGCCGTTTTCGGGCATCTGGACGGAGGACTGGCGGCGCTGCACCGTGCCGGAGCGGATTGGCATGCATCCCTTTGTGCGCCACGAATATGATTGTGTGTTCGGCGGGCCGCCGGGCATTTATATGGAACATGGCTGGCTGTATGTCTTTGTGGCGATGGGGCAGAATCCGGGTGGATTGGGCTGTTATTACGGCGCTGCGGATGGGCCGGCGGTGCGCCTGCGGCGTTGTTTCTACAGCCCGCTGTTCAGCGGAGCGGCGGAGTATGGCCCCTTGCAGGTACGCGGCTCTGAAACCAACCCCTTCTTCGACTTTCGCACCATCAGTGCGGCGGAGGTGCAGCGCATCGGCGGGCGTTACTATGCCCTCTACGAGGGCATCCGCGGCCCCGGGCCGGGCGATGCGGGCGATAGCCAATTCGGGCTGGGGCTGGCGCGCAGTGCCACGGCGCGCATCGACGGCCCATGGGAGAAGTATCCCGGCAACCCCATCCTGCGCGACCTGCCGGGCAACATCGGCCTGGGCCACGCTGACCTGGTGGTCGTGGAGGGCAAGACGATCCTGTACACCTCGTTGGATGGCGTGCGGCGCAGCCGCCTGCGGCTGGTGTGGCGGTAAGGGGGACGAGGTGCATTTCGTTTGGAGGAGAGGTGAAACGTGGTTGCAAGCCAGGGCGATTGAAATCGCCTCTCCAAGGCTGATGGCCGCGCGCGTGAGCAAGCGGCACGTTAACCGCTCCCTCACGGTCGCGGCTCGGATACATCAAACCGAGCCGCGCACGTAAGTAAGCGGCCCAAACCG
>JASFBB010000065.1:0-8351 GCA_036172345.1 Anaerolineae bacterium | reverse complement strand
TAATCGGGCTGTCAAAGCTGCGTTAGGGGGCGAGCTCAGAAGATCTCGGGTGGAGGGGACTTGAAAAAGAGCCACCACCAATGCAGCCACGGAGGCATCAGGGCAGGGGGGACATCCGTCTGTGGTGAGGGGGTATTGGCTGGCAACATACTCTCTTCTTGAAGTGCCGCGCTGGAGGCAGGTGGATTAACCACCACAACTAGTGTTTCACCCGGCCGTGTCCACTTGAGGCGCGTATGCGCCGCCTCTTCGACGTAAGCGGCGCTCTGCACATATTGTAAGCGGGCGCGCAGCTTCTCTTGAATAAGGAGTTGGCGATTGATTTCATACTCCAGTTGGCGCGCTTCTTGGGTCGCACGGAAGAGCGCCGCCGCTCTTACTCCAAAGCCGATCATCAAAAGTAGAGACATCGCGACAATTGCCACGACAATAAGGTATATCAGCATAGATTGAGAAGTGCACGTTCTGCGCGCTTGCCTGATCATCGTTCTCTACCGTCGCTGGGATATTAGGACGGCGCAACCCGGAAGAAAGGGTAGCGTTTAAGTTATGTCTATATTCATTATACATCCACTTGACCATAAAGTCAACCCCTGAACGCTGAGGGTGTTGAAAAACGTCTAAGTTACCTCTTTAGTGCCCTGTTTTCTTGCTAAAATCTGGGTAGCCAAGAGACTTTTTCAACACCCTCGAACGTTGTTTTGTATTTTGGTTCTTTTACGCAGCTCGGTAACTCAATTATGTCTAACGCTTATGGACCTATTGTGATGTATGGTTGAATACGCGCGAAAAGGGTATCTCCGATCCCAGACACCTGTTTAATGTCGGCAATTTGGGTGAACGGTCCATGAGCCTCACGCCAAGCTACAATGCGCTCGGCCAAGACGGGGCCGATCCCGGGCAGGCTGGCCAGCTCCTCTGCGGTTGCCATATTGATATTGAGACGATCGGGGAGAACCTCTGATGTAGCTTCGTCGTCCCTTTGGGCCGGCTGTGCTGTCTGTTCACCGAGGCGCGGCACGTGAATATGCTGCTCATTATGTACTGCCTGTGCCAGATTGATGCGTTCTAGGTCGGCATCCATTGTGGCACCACCTGCCGCGGTCAGTGCATCTTTCACGATGCTGAGAGCGGGTAATTCATATACATCGGGGCGTTGTACTGCTCCCGTAACATAAACGCGCATGAAAGCCGGAGTGGGTGTGACGATAGGCAGCGGGGTATAGGGAGGGGAGATCTTGATCTCAGGAGGGGAAGGACTTCGCAACCAGAACAGAACAACCAGCATTATGGTCGAGTTAATCAATACGACCAACAAGTGACCGCGGTTACGCTCAATCCAGTCCTTCATAGCGCTTCAAGGGTAATGCGTTTGCCTTAGTGCAACAGGGCGACCAACCGTTGCCAGAGCGGAACGCCTAACATCAGGATGCCCACCACTATGGCCACCAGTGCCGTCACCAGCACCCCGGCGGCAGCAGCATCCTTCGCCACTTTCGCCAGTGGATGATATTGCACGGTGATCAGATCGATGGTTACTTCGATCGCAGTATTGAACCACTCAGCGACCAGCACGGCACCGATGACCAATGCGAGTATCACCCATTCAAGCCGGCTTAGTTCCACCACTATGCCCAGCCCGACCGCTAAGATCAGAGCCGCAAGGTGGATGCGCGCGTTGCGTTGTGTGCGTATCACGTATCGCAAGCCATCCCAAGCATGGTGGAAGCTATCGAGCCATATTCCTGCTGATCTGCTCCCGCCTACTTGCATATTCAGAAATTTCCCTCCGTTTCGTTCGGTTGCACATATGCTAGACCCAGCCGATCTAGAATCATAGATTGCTTAGCCCACATGGCTTTCTTATCCTGAGGTGTCGCGTGATCATAGCCGAGCAAGTGCAAAACTCCGTGCACCACCAGCAGTACCAACTCCTCTGCCGGTGTGTGGCGTTCCATCGCCTGTTCAACTGCGCGTGGGTACGAGATGATCACGTCGCCTAAGTAGGATGTACTGTTCGGCGCTACGACGAAATCAGGTGCTGTACCACCAAATGCTAACACGTCGGTAGGAGCATCCACACCGCGATACGTACGGTTGAGTGTATGCACTGTCTCGTCATCGCTGATTACCAGCGTCAGTTCGGCGTCAACAGCATTGGCGTCGTCCAAGCAAGCCTGCGCAGCACGGCGCAATGGCTCTTCTGCTACGTGCGCGCGATATGCGTCCGCGATCTGGATGTAGATCATCAGCGCTCTCTCACCTCCACCGTCACCATCCGCTCGATGATACCGTCGCCCGTCTCAGCGCGCAGGACGTAAGCGGTAGTGGTAGTTGGACACGCCTCGCGCCAACCGTAAGGACCAGTTATGCCCAGGTTGCGGAAGTCGCCTCCATTCAGGTAGGCTGCTTTGATATTTTCAATGTGCCATTGCAGAAGAGTACATTCGCCTGGCGTGAGACTGACACGTGCAGCGACCAACTCAACGATCGGGCCGATTGGCGTGGGCGAGGGTAATGAAGTGGGCGTGAGAGTTGGCGCACTGCGCGTGTGAGTGGAGGTGGGAAGTGGCGTAGCGGTTGCCGTAGGGGTGGGGGGCTCCGGTGTGACGACAATCGGAACATCGGTAGTGTTGAGAGCTTGGGTGAAATCGGCGAAGACCCACCCTCGTCCCTCGCTGCCACCCGGATAGGCCACCTGCCACCATGTCGCCTCGGGATTCTTGCCCACAATGTGCAACCTTGTTCCGGGTGGTACCAGGCCCAGGATGGGGTAATGCTGCCCCGGCCCCTGGCGCACGTTTAGGGCAACTGTGGTTATCGCGAGTGCTCCGCTTTCCTCAAGGGTGGGTGTCGGGGTAAGCGTAAGGATCTCCGTGGAAGTGGGCATAGCCACGAGGAACAGCATCACAGGTTCGCTGGCGATACCTTGGGTGTTATACGCTTTCAGCTGCAATGTATAACTGCCCGCTGCCGGTGGCGTCCAGGCTAACTCGGCTTGCAACGTTTTGGTTGTCGCACCACTTGAGACGCCTTGTTGAGCCACTAGTGCTCCCCCGACCCACAGCTCGATGCGCACGACACCTTGGGCATCGTTAGCCACCGCGTTCACTTTGACAGGTTCATTGACGCGCACCTGTGTACCTGCCGCCGGCGATTGGATGAAGACCACAGGTGCTGTGGGCACGGCCGGGGCAGCTGGCGTGGAGAGCACGTAGGAGAGCATTCCCCCTAATGCCAGGATCAACACTACGATGATCACCAAACCGGCTATGCCAGCAACGAGTAGCCAGGTGGTGCTACTGCGCCCGTATCCGGCGACAGCTGTACCCTCCCTAGCTGCCGTCCCGTGTCGGGGTAGATCAGGTCTCAGCGGCGCCATACCCAGCGTATCCGGGGCTGGCAATCCCTCTACGGAGAAGACTGTCTTCCCGATAGCAATCGTATCACCGGGTTGAAGTATCTGGGGCCGTGTTATGCGTCGTCCGCTTACCAAGGTGCCGTTGGTGCTCCCGAGGTCCTCGATGATCAGTGTGTCACCTTGGCGTATGAGTCGGGCGTGATACCGCGATACTTGTATATCGTCCAGGGCCAGATCGTTGTCCGGTGCGCGACCGATACGCAGTGTCTCACCCGACATAATATACGTGCGGCCGATCTGATCTCCTAGCTGGGCACGGAGCCGTATCGGAGTGCGCCCTGTAGCCGACTGGGTGGGGCTTTTAGCACCCTGTTCGACTTCTGGAAGCGGCTCGAAATCCATAATTAAAGACCCCGTTCATCCCTGGCGCTCGATGCGTGGATTTACCCACACAGTGTGATCTTGTTCGGCAGAGTCTCCTGCTTGTACTACCAACCATATGCGCTGTCCACCGGTCACTGCACTGAGATCTGCTTCAATAGTCTTAAGCACACCATCGACGCTGTCGTCTTGGGTTGCCAGCAGTGTAAATCCGGGCAAGCTTCCGCCGTCGATGCCCACCAGGAAGCGCGCTTGGCCTGTCGTTCCGGCCAAAAAGCCCACACGGGCCACGAAACGATCTCCCGGCCGCACCGGTGTGGGCAGTGTGAAGAGACCCACAATGGTGCCATTGGGCACCCGCTCGGAATGTGTCTCCAGCACGTGCGCAGGCTGGGAACCATCCTCCAGTTCCTCCCCATCCCCCCATCGAGCAAATCCGCGTGGATCGTCTGGAGCGCCATTCCATGGCAACAGGTCATGTCCATTGCTCCAAGTGGCGGCTGGTGCTGCACTCAGGAAGTCGAACAGCACGCGTGGCCCGGATGGTTCACGCACTGCGATGGTGATCTCGGCGGTTGTGGTGCCGAAGGCGTTGCGTGCCACTAGCATATAAGTGGTGGTTACGGCGGGCGACACCGTTTTCATCCCCGGTGCCACGACACCTTCTTCGCTGCCGTTATAGCGCAGGTAGGCGGCTTCCGCGTTCATCAAGTCCCAGCGCAGCGTGACGGCCTCTCCTGGGCTGATGACATAGCGATCGGCGATAAAGGCAAAAATGATCGGCCGTAGTGGGTTGGGCGTCGCCGTGGGTGTTGAGGTGGGTACAGGGGTGAATGTCGGAGTGGGAGTATCGGTTGGTGTCGGCGTGGGTGTGGGCGGGGCAGGCACCGCCGGCACGTCCCGTGCATTGCGTGCAGTGGTGTATTGCGGCCGCGCTGAGACCCAGCCACGCTGCGCAGTGTCGGGCGGATACTCGATTTGCCACCAGCTGCCCTCTGCATTGCGTCCGGTAATACGCGCTGATTGTCCCCGCGCCAGCCAGCCGATGGGTGGCGCGTACTCAACACCAGGCCCAGAGCGCACATTCACGCCCATCAACGCGGTGACCATCGGTTCACCTGGCACCTCGTCGATCGCTTCTGCACTCGTAGTGGGGACAGCGGTTGCGCCGGAAGGCTCAGACCTTGCATTGTCGGGCGTGGGCACCGCAGTGGACAGCACGACAGAAGGGGTGGTAGCAACTTCTGTGATCACATTGACGTAGACCTGAGCAGGGGCACTAGCAACGTTGTCTGGCGTGTATGCACGCACCTCTAACACACGCGTCCCCAGGACATCTGGAGTCCACGGCAAGCTCGCACCGTAGGAGCTGACCGGCGGATTGAGCGTTTGTACCCGCACCACCTGGCCATCCACCCATAGCTCCACTCGTGCGATGCCACGTGGATCTGTCGTTGCAGAGACAGATTGGACGAGGACCTCACGCCCAATCGGAACACTGCTGCCGGACTGGGGATGCGTGATCACCACAGTTGGATGGTTGCGTGGGGTGGGAACGATGGCGCAGGCCAGCACTGCTACTAGCAGGAGCAGTGCACCCGCTGGGAATAATCCTCGAGGTAGATAAGGATTCATTGCACCTCTCATGATGCATATTATAGCGCAAGTTGCCGTCAGGGGAAGTCGATTCGGACAAGGTTTGCCAGTTCTAAGGTGCAGAGATATGGCATCTTCGCCGAGAGATGGTATCATACAACACAATCAAGGTTTTTTGTGTCTCTGCGATCAAGCGCGAAAATGGAATGGCCATCCCCGTCGCTTTTACAATGCACATTGGAGCGCCTCACATTTACTGTAGTGGACGTGGAGACGACTGGGCTCGAGCCTGCTTGGGGACATCGTTTGTGCGAAATTGCCATTGTGCTCCAGCGGGGCGACTGTGAGCTGGAAGTCTTCACCCAGCGGGTCAATCCGGAACGTGCGATCGATCCCAGCGCTCAAGCAGTGCACCGCATCTCCTATGAGGAATTGCAGGACGCGCCTCGCTTTACGGAAATCGCCCCTGTTGTGCGTGCCTACCTCGAACGCGCGATTGTCATAGGAGATAATATCCTCTTCGATGTCGGTTTCTTAGCAGCAGAATGGCGCCGCCTGCGTTGGCCACCACCGGATTTGGTTCTTATCGACACCTTGACGCTGGCACGCCGCTGGCTGGGGTTGACTAGCAATCGTCTGACCTCCGTCGCGGAGGCATTTGGCATCTCCATAAACGCTGCTCATAGCGCCTTGGGCGATGCGCGCATCACGGCACGGGTGCTGCATGTATTGCTTCACACTCTGAACGACTACGGTGTTGTCACATTGGGTGACTTGATCGATGCCCAAGGTGGTCCCATCACCTGGCCACATAGCCGTTGGGACCGTCTGCCCGACCCCCTCCAGGAAGCGCTCGCCTGCAGACGGGGAATCTGGCTGCGTTATATGAGCGAGGCTGGTATTATCACCGAGCGCTGGGTGGAACCCTTGGATGCGAATGGAGAATATCTGATCGCTTATTGTCACCTGCGTCAGGCGCAGCGCCTATTCCGCCTCGATCGCATCTTGGCTATGTGGTTTTAGCAACTCTTACTTCACCGAGATACCGTTTTTCAAACTGGGAAAGGATGCTCGGGCGATCGCGGTGCGCAGTGCCGTTGGGGACGATGCGCGCGTGGCTGCTCAGGCATTCGTGGTAGAAAGAGGGGAGCGAATTGGTGACGACATCGATGCGGGTGCCTATGGCGCAGCGCTGCAGGAAGGGAGCGAGGTGGGCGGGAATGTGTGGTTGGCAGCCGGCCCAGTGAAGTTAGCAAGGCAAATCGCCGGTGACCTCGCCGGCGGCGTTCAGAATGTGCATATCGTCGAAAGCATCGGTGGTGATGTTGAACCCAGTGTGGCCGATAGTGAGGCGGAGCCAGCCCAGCTACTCCTTGGCACCCTTCCTACTGGCCTAAGGTGCACTGATTGGTTGCTTGTTCCGTCCCATTCTCTGATTCGCGCTCAGTTTTTTAACTGCTCAGTTTTTGACGCTTATTTGCGAAGGTGCTATGATATCTGGTATTAGCTGCTCGGGTTGTCGATGTTGCCCCCGGGGCCAAGGGCGCTTGGATTGACCGGGGGCATTTTATTGTGCAGTCCTCTTGTCGCCTGGGGACAGGTGAGGGGGAGCAGGCGGAGCATGCGAATAGGGATTGACGCACGATTGGTGTATTACAGCCGCGCCGGGATCGGCCAGTACATTCTTCGGCTGGTGGAGGCGCTGATGCGCATCGATGTCTCTGGAGATCAGTTTTTCTTGCTCCAGAGCCGTAAAGATCATACCCGTTTGGACCATCACCCCAACTTTAGCCGAGTATCGCTCTGGACGCCCAGCCATCACCGTCTAGAACAGCTGACCCTGCATTTTGAGATCCGCCGATTGCACCTTGATCTGTTGCACAGTCCGGACTTCATCCCGCCATTCCGACGCAATTGTAAGTCGGTTATAACAGTGCACGATTTGGCATTTCTATTGTACCCTCACTTCCTGACCAAAGAGGCGGCCAGGTATTATGGCCAAATCGATCAGGCGGTGCGTCGCACTGATCATATCATCGCTGTTTCAGAGAGCACCCGGCGCGACACGATCAAGCTGCTAGGTGTGCCGGAGCAGAAGATCACCGTGATCTATGAGGCGGCCAACCCGATCTATCGACCTGTGGACAAGGAAGTGGCGCGTTGCTATGTTGCCGAAATCTATGGCATTCAGGAGCCCTACATCCTGTTCGTGAGCACGATCGAGCCGCGCAAAAACTTGCCCGGCCTTTTGCAGGCATTCCGCATTTTGCGCGACAGTTACAAGCGCACGGAAAAGCTGGTGCTGGCAGGGGGACGTGGCTGGCTGAGCGAAGATGTCTTTGCTACGATTGATCAGCTGGGTCTCAGTGACCATGTGTATTCCTTGGGAAGGGTGCCCTCGGAACATCTGCTTTATCTCTATAACGCGGCGCAGATGTTGGTGCATCCTTCTTTCTACGAAGGGTTCGGCTTGCCCCCCTTGGAGGCGATGCACTGCGGCACGCCCACCATTGTGTCGAACGTCTCGGCATTGCCGGAGGTGGTCGGTGATGCAGCGATTCTGGTGGATCCGCATGACATCGACGGACTGGCCGCGGCGATGTGGCGCTTGCTTACCGATGAGCAGTTGCGCGCTTGCCTGATCGAAAAGGGATTTAAGCGTGCCCAGATGTTTTCGCCAGAGCGAACCGCTCGACAGACACTTGAAGTTTATCGCCGTGTAGGGGCAAGCTAATACGAAGAAGACCTCAGTCTAAGGCGACTGGCGCAAAGCGATGCATATTTTGTTGCTGACTCCTCAATTGCCTTATCCGCCGCATCAGGGAACCAGCTTGCGCAATTACAATTTAATCGCTCAGCTGGCAAAGCGGCATCAGGTTGAGGTTTTGAGCTTTCTAGACGAAGGCCAGTCGCTTGCAGCGGCAGCACCCTTGCTCGAGATGTGCGCTCGGGTTGAGGCGGTGCCGGTGCCACGGCGCACTACGGTGAGGCGTATCGGCCAGCTGTTGGGCAG
>JASFBB010000064.1:0-6192 GCA_036172345.1 Anaerolineae bacterium | reverse complement strand
GGCGCTCCAGCTACTGTGCTGGGCACCACCGCTCCTATCACCAACGCTACTGTTAAGATTGTTGCCAACACTAAACGAGCGTCCATTCAATGAACTCCTTCATCTTATCTCGATCTGGCACAGGCAATGCCACGCGTCAGTTACGCGCCACGTGCCATTGCCTGCATGTTGTGCGCAATAGCTTGTCTTGTTCTGGCCAGTTCTCTCGTTGGACTGAACATCACATATTCGACACCTGCTTCTGCAACAGCGGTATGACCTGGGGGTATGTAGTAAGCATCGCCTGCGTTGTACACCTCTTCGTGATCCCCGAAGCGAGCCCGCAACCGACCCTTGATCACGTAGCCCCAATGGGGGCATTGACAGCGGTTGTCAGGCAGACCCCTGAGAAGTGGGGCAAGATCAACCGTCTCAGTATATTGACCGAACTCGATCGTAATGTCACCCCATTCGGCCTGCCACCACATGGCCTCGGACACCTCCCGAGATACCGGCAAATCCTTCATTGAACCACGCATTGCTGACCTCCTTTTATTTACTGGTGGAGGGCGCCAGGCTCTCGCGGCGAAAGGCATATTCTATACTGAGGAACTGCGGCACGTCGCGGGGAAAGTCAAGCGTTCTCCTATCTGAACAGACGGTTGTCGGCAGGTGGCCACTGCCAGAACAACTTACCACCTTTGTTGGAGAACTTTGCTCTATAAGGATCTCCTCTCTGACTAAGATGATTAACATTATACTATATAAACTAATATTTGTCAAATAGAAATTCATAACTTCTATAACTTGATTATGCCGATGAGGGGTTTTGTCACACAACCTTCCACGACATTATGCCGTCAATTGCGCGTGTCTGAGATTGTGTTAAGGAGGGTGCTATAGCTTCCGGAAGCGCTCTTCCAGCTCCTCGAACATGAAAGCCGCCTCCACCAGCTTGTCGAGGGGATTTTGCTCCTGGCGGAAGTAGCGGTAATCACACGGCATAATGTCGAGCGTGCTGATCAGCTCGAGGTGGCGTTTGCGCACCGCCGCCGGCGACGTGCCGTACCATTCCGCGATCTGTTTGAGGGGGACCTCGCGGAAGTTCACTTTGCGCACCGTCAGGTCGACCGCCGCAGCCCAGGGCGCCGGATGGCTGACATCGAGCGGATGTCGTCCCACTGCGATGCGATATTCCATCCACATTTGGATGGAGGAGCCGATCATCTCCAGCGGCATGTTGTGCTCCAGCATCGTGGTGATGAGGAGCGATTCCACAGCATCCAACGCCGTCCCGAACAGGCGCTCGAAGCGTTCCACCAGGCCGGGGTCCGATTCCAGACGCAGGAAGCTACCCAGTGCCCTGAGGGTGCCTTCATAGTCGCCATAGCGCACCAGAGCACGAGCCAAGTTGAGGTGATAATCCGGCTGCTCAGGGTTGATCTCGATCGCCTTGTGGAAGGCCGCGATCGCTTCGTCCAATTCCCAGTGGCGATAGTGCAACAAGCCTTCTTCGTTGAGTTGGGCGGCCTTGCGTTTGTCCGCGTCGGATGCCATGCTTGCGGCCTCTTCCCTCGAGAGTCTCACCGTTCCATCGGGTTCATAGGAGAAAGCGAGGAGGCCGGTTGGACGGATGGAGATACCTCCGGAGCACTGACCAGCTGCTCCTCCGCCAGCAGCTTGCGCAGCGCGGTGATGGCGACCTCCAGCATCCCCCCGTCTGGCTGACGGGTGGTCAGTGCTTGCAACCAGAGACCGGGAGCGCTGATGACGCGCACCAACGGATGATCTCGGTGGGCGGCAGTGAAGCGCAGCAGCTCATAAGCGATGCCGGCGATGACCGGCACCAAAAGGATGCGGGAGGCGATGCGCAACACCATTGGGGGTCTTCCCAGCAGGGTGAACAGCAGGATCGAGATGACCATGACCTGCAACAGGAAGGCGGTGCCACACCGTGTGTGCGCGGTAGAACGATGCGCTACTGTCTCAACGGTCAGCGCATCGCCGGCTTCGTAAGCGTTGATCGTCTTGTGCTCAGCGCCGTGGTACGCGAACACGCGCCGGATGTCGGGCACGAAGCCAACACCCCACACGTAGAGGAGGAAGAACCCCAGACGGACGATCCCTTCAACCAGATTGCTCAAGATCTCGGAAGTGATCCAACGTTCCAGCAGACCGATGAGCAGCAGGGGGCCGACGAAGAAGATCGCAACGGCAGCCGTCAACGAGGTGGCGAGCGTCCCCCAGGCAATTGGGCCTGAAAACTGCATCTCCTCCTCGCCCAGTGCCACATCGGCCGAGAACATCAGCGCGCGCATGCCCAACCCCAGCGCGTCCCACAGCATCACCAGTCCGCGCAGAAACGGGATGCGTGCGATTGCCCCGCCGTAGATGCGGGGGTTGAGATCCTCGCAATGGGTGATGATCTCGCCTTTGGGGTTGCGCACGGCCAGGCACATCTTGCGGCTGCCGCGCATCATCACGCCCTCTAGGATAGCCTGTCCGCCGTAGTTGAAAGGTTTTGCCATGCGCATGATCCCCATCCCGCTCGTTGCTGCCGATTGTACCTGAGGGACACGTTGCTGTCAAAGCGAGATTCTTGCCCGATGGTCGCCTTACCTGAGGGACTTCGACACGAAATCACAGCGCGGCATGGTGCTACATGCCGCGCTGTTGACTCAGAAATCTCGACAGTGCTATATATGCTGCACGATGGATCACCCAGAGCCGCTTCTCACCACTCTCCCGTCCTCAGATACTCGTCGATTGCCTTGGCCGCGATACGCGCCTGCCCCATAGCGAGGATCACCGTGGCGCCGCCAGTCGCTACATCGCCCCCTGCAAAGACGCCCTTGAGCGAGGTCTTCATCGTCTTCTCGTCCACGACTACTACGCCGCCCTTGCCAATCTTGAGCTGTGGTGTAGTGGTGGGGATGAGGGGATTGGGACTCTGACCGATGGCGACGATAGCGAGATCGCAGGGGATGCGGAAATTGCTGTTGGGAATGGGGATCGGACGACGCCGCCCCGACTCATCCGGTTCACCCAGCTCATTTCTCAGGCATTCTAACTCTTTGACCCGCCCGTTCTCATCTCCGTGGAAGGCAACCGGGGTAGTCAGGAGCATGAACTGTACCCCTTCTTCTTCGGCGTGATGGATCTCCTCCAGACGGGCGGGCATTTCCTCGCGCGAACGCCGATAGACGATGATAGACTCCTCGGCGCCCATACGCAACGCGGTACGCGCCGCGTCCATCGCCACATTTCCGCCCCCAATGGTGACGACGCGCCGCCCCCGCGCCACCGGTGTGTCGTACTCCGGGAAGCGATACGCCTTCATCAGGTTGACGCGCGTCAGATACTCGTTCGCGGAATAGACTCCGCCAAGATTCTCGCCCGGAATGTTGAGAAACCAGGGCAGTCCGGCGCCGGTGCCCAGGAAGACCGCGTCGAACTCCTGGAGCAGCTCCTCCAACGTGGCCGTGCGACCGATCACGAAATCGGTGACAATCTTGACGCCCAGCCGCCGCACATAGTCCACTTCACGCCGCACGATCTCCTTGGGCAGGCGGAACTCAGGGATACCGTAGATCAACACGCCACCCGGCTCGTGCAACGCTTCGAAGATGGTGACCTCGTGCCCCATTTTGGCCAGGTCTGCCGCCACGGTGATGCCCGCCGGGCCAGAACCCACCACCGCCACCCTCTTGCCAGTGGGGGGCGGCAACGGCGGTACTGGCAACATGCCCTGCGCGGCTTCCCAGTCGGCGACGAAACGCTCCAGCCGCCCAATGGCGACCGGCTCATATTTTTTGGATAGCGCGCACACCGCCTCGCACTGTGTCTCCTGGGGGCACACGCGGCCGGTGATCGCCGGCAACGCGTTGGCTCGATGGATCAGGTTAATCGCCCCCTGAAAATCACCCTCGGCGATCAGCTTTAGAAAGCCGGGGATGTCAATGCCCACCGGACACCCCTCGACACAACGGGGGTTCTTGCACTCCAGGCAACGCCGTGCCTCGGCCATCGCCTGCTCGGGCGTATAACCATAAGGCACCTCGTCGAAATTATGGATGCGTTCTGCTGGCGGCTGTTCCGCCATCGGGGTTTTCTTCGGGATGATCTCTTTCTTGGGCATAAGTCGTGGTGCTACCTTCCTGTTGTTGCGATGGGTGTGGCTGCTTTCTCTCGCTCGATCGCTTCATCCAAGCGGCACTTGTGTAGCCAGCGCTCAAGCGCCAGCCGTTCCTGCTCACGATAGAACTGGACACGCGCCAACAAGTTGTCCCAATTCACCTGGTGACCGTCGAACTCCGGGCCATCTACGCACACGAAACGTTGCCCGCTGGTCAGCTCCACCCGACAACCGCCGCACATTCCAGTGCCGTCCACCATAATGGTGTTCAAACTCACGATGGTGGGCACATTGAACGGCTTGGTCGTGAGCGAGACGAATTTCATCATAACGGTCGGGCCGATGGCCCAAATGCGCGCGATCTTATTGCCGCGCGCCTCCAACAGTTCCTTGAGCGGCTCGGTGACCAACGCTCTACGACCATAAGAGCCGTCATCCGTACAGACGATCAGCTCATCCGAGACGGCGCGCATGCGATCTTCCCAAAACAGGTAAGCACGTGTGCGCGCACCGATGATCGAGATAACCGTGTTGCCAGCCTCTTTAAGCGCGCGTGCGATGGGATAGATGGGCGCAATGCCCACGCCACCGCCCACACACACCACCGTGCCATAGCGCTCGATCTCGGTGGGACGTCCCAGCGGACCCACCACAGTGGCAAAACAATCGCCCACCTCCAGAGTGGCCATTTCTTCGGTGGACTTGCCCACCTGTTGAAAGATAAGCGTGATGGTGCCCACTGCGCGATCAAAATCGGCGATGGTCAACGGGATGCGCTCACTATGCTCACCGATGCGCACGATGACAAATTGGCCCGCTTGTGCCTTGCGCGCGATGTGAGGCGCTTCCACCACCATCAGCTTGGTCACGTCGCTGAGCACTTGCTTCTCCAAAATGCGGTTCATAGAGGTCCCCTCGTCACGTTAAACTAGCACCTGTTCATCCAGTGCACAATTATTGGTGACAAATGTCACAAGTTCACGATAAACTCATTCCGCCAACATTCCCCGTTGTTCCCCGTTGCGCCACCGACATGGTTGCAATCCGGCTTGAAACAACAAGCCACAAGCCTCGAACATCGTGGCACGGGTGCCCAACAAAGGGATGCCCAATTCCCGCGCCAGCTCAATCGTTTCCGGAGGCGGTTGCTTGTCACGCACAATCAACACCGCCGCTACATCGGCCACATCCGCAGTGCGCAGCATCTGAGGGTTGATGAGCCCCGTGATGAGCAATCCACAGGTCACATCATAGCATAACACGTCACTCATCAGATCCGAAGCGAAAGCGTGAACTACTTCGCAATTCGTGTCGATGTCGGGTGTGTACACGCGTGCTTGTGTGATGGCAATGACTTCCTTAAGGTGCATTCTCTTTCCTTCCGAGGTGGTTATTCACCTTTACCACCCCTTGTTAATTTTCCGAGACCGGCACGATTTTAACCGCACACACTTTATATTCGGGGATCTTGGCCACCGGATCCAATGCTGCGATGGTCAGGAAATTTGCCGCCGACTCAGGAAAATGGAACGTGGCGAAGACCAGTCCCGGCGCGATGCGTTCCGTCACCAAAGCACGCGAGACGATCTCCCCACGACGTGAAGTGAGCTTGACCAGCTGTCGGTTGTGGATGCCCACCTTGCGCGCATCATGGGGATTGATCTCTACCAGCGCCTCAGGATATATTACCTTCAGGTTGCGCGCGCGACGTGTCATCGCACCGCCGTGCCAGTGATACAGAACGCGCCCTGTGGTCAGGATCAGCGGATACTCCTCATCCGGCAGCTCTGCCGGCGGCATGTGATCCACCGCCACGAATTTGCCCAATCCACGTGTGAATTTATTGACGTGCAGGATGGGCGTCCCAAGGTGCTGTTCGTCCGGCACCGGCCAATGCAGTTGGGCACCTTCTTCTAGGCGCTGATAGGTGACGCCAGCATAGATGGGCGTCAGTGCGTTGATCTCGCGCATCACATCGCTGACACCCAGATAATCCCAGCCGGCATAAGGTGCATCGGCACGCGGCGAGGCCGCGCCCAGCGCCAGCATGCGCTTAGCCAGCTGAGCGATGATCCACG
>JASFBB010000063.1:0-3553 GCA_036172345.1 Anaerolineae bacterium | reverse complement strand
GGCCATCGGTGCCTACCAAAATGGGCAAGGTGAGGCAAACTTGGGGGCGTTGACCAAAAGCTTCCTGCAGTTTCCGCCCGGCCATCAGGTTGAAAAGCTGCTCGGTAGCCCCGATTTGCACATCGGTCTGCAGCATCACGGCATCGTATCCCTGCATCAGGGCATAGAAGAATTCATGCAGCCAGATGGGGTATCCTTTGGTCATTCGCTTGGCAAAGTTATCGCGTGCCAGGAACTGCTGCACCGTGAAATGACTGGCCAGGCGTACTGCGTCGGCGAAGGTGAGCTGACTCAACCACTCGGCATTGTAGCGGATGACGGTCTTTTCACGATCCAGGATCTTGAACGCTTGCTCGGCATAAGTGCGCGCATTGGCCATGAGCTCCTCAGGGGTGCGCTGGGGGCGCAGTGCCTCCTTGTCGCTCGGATCTCCGATCAAACCCGTGAAGGTGCCAATCAGAAACGTCACCTCGTGCCCTAAATCCTGGAATTGTCTCAGCTTGCGCATCGTGACCGTATGGCCCAGGTGGATATCAGGCGCTGTCGGGTCATAGCCGCAATAGACACGCAAAGGTCGTCCCTCCCTCAGGCGCTCACGCAGCTCCGCTTCCATCACCTGGTACAGCTGCGGATCACCGAACTCGACACCCTGCATCAAGATAGCCATTTGTTCATCAACGGGACGCATAGCAGCTCCTGTCTGTCATGTCGTGACTACGGTACTCACATTCTACCACATTTCCGATTCCACGGGCAATAATCTCGAACCACCGTCCTATCCGATTGGAAACCGGCCCACTTTGAAAACTTGAACATTGAGTTGTACAATGTGCCTGGTGTGAAAACATCCCTATGAGACAATCTTGCCGACCCGTTATGGAGATGTCATGCAGGTTAAGACGCTTACGGTTGGGCAGCTGTTCACCAATTGTTACCTTGTTGCCTGCCCACGCACGCAGCAAGCAGCCATCATCGACCCCGGTGATGAAGCACACCGTATCCTCAGCGCGGCACGCGCCGCGCGGTGGAAGATCACCCACATCTTGCTCACCCATGCCCATTTTGATCACATAGCCGCGGCCAGCCCATTGGTGGATGCCACTGCAGCGCCACTCTTTTTGCACCCGGACGACAAGCTGTTGTTTGATGTAGGTGGCGGAGCGATGTTGTTCGATTTCCCTTCGCCAGAAGTGCCACAACAGGTGGAGATTTTGACAGAAGGGCAAAAACTCCTCATCGGCGAAATATCGCTGCGTGTGTTGCATACCCCAGGGCATTCACCGGGCAGTGTATGCTTCTATGCCATGGAGCACCAGGCGATATTCGTCGGTGACGTGTTGTTTGCCAATGGCATCGGGCGCACCGACCTGCCTGGTGGAGACTACACGACTCTGATGCGCTCCATCCGACGCCTTATGGAACTTCCCGACGAGACAGCAGTATATCCCGGCCATGGTCCAGCGACCACTATCGGTCGTGAAAGAGCCGAAAACCTCTGGCTTTCGGAAGACTATTAGAGAAATTCACTGTAACCCAGCAGGCGACATAGACGGGGGGACAATGCGCCTGTCGCCACGCAATGGGGGCTCTTCAATTATGAACCGGTGGCCTCACCTACGATTTGGTAACGCGGTTCCCTCTGAATATCGTCCCAACTTTTTTCATTTATACATGGATGTGGCCTGGTATGGAGTGCTCAACGCCAGCATACTGACCTTCCTGAGCGTGTTCGCAGCACGACAAGGGGGCACTCCGTTTCAAGTCGGATTGCTCACCGCGGGTCCCGCGGTGATGAACTTGCTGGTCGCCATGCCGATTGGCCACTGGTTGAAACGCCAGCCGATTGGGAAAGCGGTCTTCTGGACATCCATCGCACACCGCTTGTTTTACTTGCTATGGGTACCCCTGCCGATGCTCCTTCCTCCGCCGTGGCAAGTATGGGCGTTGATCGGTCTGACCCTCGTGATGTCGGTGCCAGGTGCTGCACTGGCTATCGGCTTCAACGCCCTCTTTGCCGAGGCAGTCCCTCCGGCGTGGCGCGGCCACGTTGCTGGAATACGCAATGCTCTGCTAGCTATAGCCTCCATCGTCAGCGCGTTGGCATGCGGTCGCATCCTAACCACGATGCCTTTCCCATTAGGATATCAGGTGGTTTTTGGCGTTGGCGCTGTCGCAGCGCTCATGAGCAGCTTCCATCTCTGGTTCGTGCGTCCGCTTGAGAAAAAACTGTCACCTTCACCGGCACAAGGGGCCGGAAAGCCGCTGAATGAACATGGTCAGCCGAAGCGAGATCGGCACAATCGTCTCAGAGTACGGGTAAGAGAACTGCTGCGGAAGTTCGTTTCCGACCTGTTGCGCATCGAGATCCTGCACGAGCCCTTTGCCAGGGTTTTGATTGTGTTGTTCGCTTTTCATATTACGCAATTCGTGGCAGTGCCCGTTGTGCCCATCTTTATGGTGAAAATCCTCCACTTGCAGGATCAACAGATCGGGCTGGCAACCGCTGTGTTCTGGCTCTCCGCATTTGTGAGCTCCACTCAGCTGGCCAATCTATGCCAGGTTAAAGGGCATCAGACAGCGACAGGGATCGGTGCGATGCTGATGGCTTTTTACCCCGGCTTGATGGTCTTTGGCGTCTCGCTGGGCATGGCGGCGGTGCTGGCGGCCTCTTGCCTGGGCGGTGTTGGATACGCGTGGATGAGCGGTGCATTCTTGAACTATATTCTCGAACGGGCGCCGCAACACGATCGCCCCCCCTACCTCGCCTGGTACAACATCGTGTTCAATGCTGCCATTCTCATTGGTTCGTTGCTTGGGCCTTTTACCGCGACATCTTTGGGATTCATCCCCGCGCTGGCGCTGTTCGCGGTCGCCCGTGTGGCTGCTGGCTTGTTTATCATCAAAAGGGGGTGACAGAGCGTTGGTGGGCAGTGCGATCCCGTCTGAGCATTGGAAGAATGGCTGTGTTCCCATAGGATGAGGTGATCCAACCCACCTCCCTTGTCACACTGAAACGTAGAGGGAATATATAGGGGGAGCGAATTGAAGCTGAGACCTCAGCAATCTGCTGCATCCTTGTCACTCACGCGATCATTGACCTTTCAGCTAGGTGCAGCAACCATTGCGCGCCTGGTTCTCAACACCTCGCGGCGCATGCCCTATGCTTTCGCACCCGCTTTTAGTCGCGGTTTAGGCGTTCCCTTAGCTGCCATCACATCGCTGATCGCGCTCAACCAAGCCACCAGCTTGCTCGGCCCCCTTTCCGGACCGCTTGGTGACCGATGGGGCTACCGCACCATGATGCTGGGCGGGTTAGGACTGCTCAGCGTCGGGACGTTGGCTGTCGGCATACTGCCCGTCTATACCACAATAGCGCTGGCCGTGGCGCTGGCCGGAGTGGCCAAGATCTTGTTTGACCCTGCCATCCAAGCGGTCCGGAAAGGGGGCCGAGCAAGCTGGTGGCTTGGTTGAGCGCGATCAGCGATGTGATGGCAGCTAAGGGAACGCCTAAACCGCGACTAAAAGCGGGTGCGAAAGCATAGGGCATGCGCCG
>JASFBB010000062.1:0-2337 GCA_036172345.1 Anaerolineae bacterium | reverse complement strand
CTGGCAAGGGAAGGTGGTTGCGGCGGACGTGCCTCCTCATGGGTCGTCAAGGTTACCAACGCAGCCAGCATAGAAACACCGGCGGCAAGATAGAAGGCCACAGCATACCCTCCTAGCTCATTTAACCAGCCGTTCAAGCCCGTTGCCAACATACGGCCGGCGAATGCCACGAAATTGAGCAAAGCAGTAACACGCACCGAATCCTCAGGTGGGAAGAAAGAGTTAAACAGCACTACCAAGGGCACCCACGTCCCGGCTGCTAGGCCAGTGATGATGCGACCGACCAGGAGGCCGCTAGCACTCTGGGCACTCCCCAGCAAGAAGGCTCCTAACGCCAGCAACACGAGGCAACCGGCCACAAAGGGTTTGCGGCGGCCGTGCCAGTCCGCAGCGATGCCAATGGGCAGCCGAATGATCCCCTGCCACAGGCCATACATAGACAGGATGGTGCCCACCATAGCGAGATTGTGGGTCTTGGTCTGAACATAGTTGGGCAGGGTAGGCACGTAGAGGTACAGCCCTATCCAATACAAGAAGCCGACTGCTGCGATCAAGACGGTGTTAAAACGGCGAGTCATAGTTGCGCTCCTCTATAAATGGTAACCTAATTCTACCCGTATCAGAGCCCCAGATACAAAAGGGCTGGACGGTCCGCAATCGATCACCATTCTTCACATCGCGAGATGCTATACCTTAACGCTATCCTCGATAAAAACTCCTCAAAGTTTGGGTGTAGTCTCGGCCAAGATAATGGCATTGGTGAGGTGGATATCTCTGCAGCTTCTCCATGTCCCATGTTTCCGTCGCCTGTAATCTGGTGTATAATTCCTCCCGGAGCAAGGAGCGAACAGCAGGAAAGAGGTTCGGTTGAGGACACTTTCAAGGAGATGGGTGCGAGCCTGGGGTTTGGGAGGGTTGGTGATTGTGACACTGGCGGCGCTTGCTGCGAGCTGGGTCGGTCATCGTATGCCTTCGACGGTCGAAACAAGCTCAACGGTGCTTATCTTCGAAGCCAATGAGTCTGCCAGCTGGCGTGAGCTCCTGCATGCTGGCGCCGTTTTGCAGGGACGTGCGCAAGTATGTTATCCGCATACGGAAGGCCTTGAGGGTTGGAGCGTACGAGATGGGCGGTTGGAAGTGCGCGTGTCGCCTGGCGTGTCACCAATGTGGGTGGTTCGTGAGGCGATGCGGCCGGGCAAGCTAGAACTGGTAGAAGGGGGCACTGAATTTTTACCCATTGGGAAACGGATCAAAACCGGCAAAACGGCCAGGCCAGACCTGGGCATTTATGAGACAGTTTTAGAGTCCCATCATTTTGTAATGGCAGAGGCATATTTGCGTTACAATAGACCAGTGATCGAATTTCGGCTTACCCCTCAAGGGGATGCGCGCTTGGCAGCGCATACTAGCGTGCAAGGTGGCTACTATCTGTGCCTATCGGTGGATAGCAGGGTGGTGAATTGCCCTATACTGCGCACGCCGCTGATCGAGCGACACGGGTTGATAGAGCTGACTGGCGATGTGACTTTAGCCCAAGCACGTACGTGGGCAGCCTTGCTGCGCAGCGGACCCTTGCCGGTGACTTTCCGGGCGGTTGTGATGTCTTCTGCTGTTACGGTTGATACCCAACCGCTGTGTATATTCGAATGAGAGGATATGGTTAAGGTATGATCACGTTGCTTGCGTTCGTGATGGTGTTAGGCATATTGATATTCGTGCATGAACTGGGACATTTTATCCTGGCGAAACGCTTTGGCATCCAGGTGGACGAGTTTGCCTTCGGTTATCCACCCCGTCTGCTCAAGTTGTGGCAGGAGAAAGGGAAGATCGTTCTGGGTGGCAAAACCTTGACACTGGGGCGCCGTACCCGGGTGCCGCGCCAGGCAGAGGTGGGCAAACGGGTCGTCTATACCAGCCGACAAGAGCCCAATGGTGAAGAGGTGGTCATCCAGCTGGAATTGGTGCCCGATAATATATCGGACGAGGAAGCGTCCCAGAAATACGGCCGGCCGGTGTACGTGGTGGAACAGATTGAGCGTGGCACAGAGTACACCCTCAACCTGATCCCCTTCGGCGGCTACGTGCGCATGCTGGGTGAAGAGGACCCTAGCGCGCCGCGCAGTTTCGCCAGCAAGAGCAAGCGGGTGCGTGTGGCTGTTTTGATAGCCGGAGCCGCGATGAACATCTTGTTGGCAGTGGTGGTCTTTACCGCCACGTTTATACTTGGGGCACCCGAACCGGTGGCGATGGACAACGTGATGATTTTAGGGATAGCGGATGGTTCACCAGCTCAGCAGGTGGGATTACGTGTCGGAGACCTTATCAAATCCATCGATG
>JASFBB010000061.1:0-4324 GCA_036172345.1 Anaerolineae bacterium | reverse complement strand
CCACCTGGTCCGGTACAAGGCCGTGTGCGAAGTACCTTGATAAGCCGGAGGTGAGAAGTGGTAGTCTCCAGTTCCTCATTGGTCATTATATCAGGCTCAAAGCCGGCAGCACGGGCCAACAGGCCACTGTGAAGAAGCACCTGTCTTAGTAAGGGGGTACGCAGCCGCGGATCGGTTACCTCCTCAGCAATGCCTGCCCACCAGCTATCTGGTAACCATATCTCCACCTCTGGGTTGGCATTGACTTTATAATGCCAACCGCACCGATCTCCAAAAGTGGGCAAGCAGTACACCTCGCCATCTACGAGGGCATAATGCGCCGGTGTATAGTGGTATCGACCGCCCCTGCGCATAGTATGTCCCAGGATCATCACCTGCCCCACAAGTGGCGACCATATAGGCAGCCAATGCCCCAAGCCTAGCCGCCAAGCTAATACGATTAGCCCATTAAGACGCGCCAAGTTAGCTGGCCACTTTTGATTGATGGCCGGATCTAAGTTGTTCATCAGGTGAACCTCCGCCCTATATTCCCCTCTTTCCCCGATCAGTAATGCACAAAGGATATGGCTCTTATCGTCACCTGAGTTGCGTGGTTCATAACGCCCTCATTGTAAACGGTAAGCGCTTATTCATGCAAGTACATCGGACATAGGGGGTATTTCAATTTGGAGCGAGCTGGAGAGTACGTGCCAAGAGTACGTGCCAGGCAATAGCGAAGCAGCGGCCCATAGAAGGCCGGCGACCGAAGTCGTCCCTGGCGAAAGTGCCGCCGCGCATCCCCCTTGTGGGAGGCACCATCCGTCTGCACAGAGGGACGACGGGTGGCCATAGGTTTTGTAGAGATGCTTTCAATCGCCCCCATCCTTCTTTGTAACCCTCACCGTCTCTGCCGCCAAAACGAAATGCCCCTTGACGAATGGATCTGTGGAATATATAATAGATTCAGAATATGAGACAATATTACACAATATGACACAATCACCCAGCGGAGCTCAGTCCGTATTACGAGCCATTCGCTTACTCAAGATGTTCACCGATGCACATCCTGAGTGGCGATTAAAAGATCTAGCCCGTGCGGTAAACATGAACAAAGCTACCATATATCGGTTGCTAAATGCCTTGGAACACGAAGGTCTGTTAACGCGCGACAAACGCACTGGCGCCTATCGGTTGGGTCCCGAGATCATCGCCCTGGGGGGACGTGCCCTACGCTCGAACGATTTGCGCTCCGCTGGCTATGGTGAGCTGGAGTGGCTGGCTTGTGCAGCAGGTGAAGCGGCCACACTGGAGATCCTGGTGGAAAACCAGGTGCTCATCTTGGAAGAAATACCAGCCAGCCACTTGCTGGCACCATGGCAGACCATCGGCACGCGCCATCCCGCCCACGCGACCTCGACAGGCAAACTGCTCTTGGCTTTCCTGCCGGCACACGAGCGCGCTGCCCGCTTACGTCCACCCTTGCAACAACTGACCAAGAAGACTATCACGGACCTGGAGGCGCTGGAACACCAGATGGCGTTGATTAGAACGCAAGGATACGCTACTGCCATTGAAGAGCTTGAGGATGGCTACGTAGCGGTCAGCGCTCCAATACGTAACCATGATGGCGAGGTGGTCGCCGCAGTCTCTATCGGTGGGCCGATCACCCGCTTGAACACTGAGCGTCTGCCCGAATGTATCAACCTTGTGCAGCAAGCAGGCCAGCGCATCTCGGAACGCCTCGGCTTCAGGGAACATTGACAAAGCTGGGCGAAGGTTAAGCACACTCAACAAACTTAGCAGCAACCGTGTCATAGTAGCCGAAAGGAGAGCTGATTTTATGAGGAATCCCTCAACACACGCGGATGGGAAAGTCGCTGCTCTTAGACATGCCCACAAGATCGTCCGTTTAGACGTGCCGGGCCCCAAAGCGCGCGCACTCATCAGCCGCGATGCTCGGGTGATCTCACCCTCCTATCCACGTGATTATGGATTTGTGATGGCATATGGCCGCGGCTGTGAGGTCTTCGACGTGGATGGCAACCGCTTCTTGGACTTCGCGGCAGGGATCGCGGTCAACTCCACCGGGCACTGCCATCCCTATGTCGTGCAGGCAATCAAACAACAGCTCGAGCGGTTCATCCACATTTCGTCGGATTACTATCACGAGCTGTGGATTCAGCTGGCCGAAAAGCTCGACGAGATCGCACCCTTCGAAGAGGAAGCGATGTCGTTTATGACCAACTCGGGCACTGAGGCCATCGAGGCTGCCATCAAATTAGCACGCTATTATACCGGCCGTCATCGCTTTATCAGCTTCCTGGGCGCCTTTCACGGGCGGACGATGGGGTCGTTAGCCTTCAACGGCAGCAAGGTATCCCACCGATACGGTTTTTTCGGCACGATGCCAGATGTGGTGCATGTTCCCTTCCCCGATCCCTACCGCCCCCTATTGGCCATGCAGCCAGAGGATGAGGACTATGGCGAGACGGTAGTGAACTATATTGAGCAAGTCATCTTCCAGCAGCTGGTGCCACCACAAGAGGTGGCGGCTGTGCTGGTCGAGCCGATCCTGGGCGAAGGGGGATATGTCATCCCAGCGAACAGCTTCTTCCCCCGTCTGCGCGCTCTGTGCGACCGCTATGGCATTCTGCTCATTGTGGATGAAGTGCAATCCGGCATGGGGCGCACAGGCGAATGGTGGGCGATCGAGCATTGGGATGTCGAGCCGGACATCGTGTGCACCGCGAAAGGGATTGCCAGCGGTATACCTCTGGGCGCGGCGGTTGCGCGCCGCAGGTTGATGACGTGGCCACCTGGCAGCCACGGCAACACCTACGGTGGTAACCCGCTGGCATGCGCCGCGGCACTTGCCACCATTGAGGTCATCGAAAAAGAGGGGCTGCAGAACGCTCGGGGACAGGGTGATTACGCCCTCCAGGTGCTCAAGGAAATGGCTGCCCGCCATCCGAGCATCGGCGATGTGCGCGGCAAGGGCCTGATGATCGGCATTGAGCTGGTGAAGGATAGGGCGACCCGTCAGCCCGCTAAAGAGCTGCGCGATCGCGCTGTGCACCTGGCGTTTGAGCACGGGCTGCTCGTACTAGGATGCGGCACAAGTGTCATCCGCATCGCGCCTCCGCTCATTATCTCGCGCGCCGAGATGACAGAGGGCTTGCAAATCCTGGATTACGCCCTCACCAAGGCGGAAAAAGAGCTCCTGTAATGGCTCAGCGGCGGTGAAATACCATTCGGATGAGGTCTTGCTCCGCCTGGCCGATTTTGGCTCGATAAACATTCAGCTGGCGCTCGAAGGACGAGAACGGATACGCCGCTTTATACCCGGCGATCATTTGCTTCAGCCATTCTTCGACCACCGCCGGGTCAACGCCACGATATGAGTTGGTGAAGCAGATCTGATCCAGCGGCAGCTTGGGCGGCATGGGCGGATACGACCCTTTGGCGTAACCGAAGACGATGGTCATCAGCGGAAAAACGCCGTCTGGCAGCGCCAGTTTCTCCTTCAGGTAGCCTGCATCCAAGAATCCGGTGCGCCCCGTCTCCGACAACATCACCGACGAAACCCCCAAAGCTTCAGCGGCCAGGTTCATGGTCATTGCAGCCAACGAGGCATTGATCACCGCCACCGTGTAGGAGACAAGCGGGCTGTCGGCGAACATCTCCGCGATGGGTTTGTTCCAGTGTGCATCCCCCAGCACGATCACGGCGCGCTGACCGTTGAAGGGGATGGGACGCCCGAAGAATTCTTTCCACGACTGGGCAGTGAAAACGGCAAACGCCCACGTCTGCAAGTTGACCGTGGACGGGGCTAACCGCCCCGCCTCGAGGATGGCAGCAAAAACGTCATCGGGAATCCCACGTTCGCTGAAGCGTCGCACACTGCGGCGCCTGAGGATCGTCTCGAGCAACGGATTGCCTTGCACTGTTGGAGGAACATGAGGTTTGGCCCTCAGGATGCGCACAACGGCGCGTATAAACTCAGACAAGCCCATCTTTGGGAGCATTTTCTACTTGGCACCCCCTTGTACGAATGGACGAACTCCATTTGGGTTGTACCAGAAACGCCAGGATCAGCCCGCCAGCGAACAAGCTGATCACCCCACCGATGATGCGGGGTGGGGTGCTGCCCATGCGCAACACCATGTGATGCTCACCCGCCGGCACATCCACCGTGATCAGTCCGTAAGGTGGTTCGTGGCGATGAGGGATGGGCACGCCATCCAGCCACACCTGCCAACCCGGATAGTCATACGTGTAGAACTGCACAACGACCGGTGTGATGGCGCGCACGCGTATCTCATCGGACGCCCCCCCGTGACTCAAT
>JASFBB010000060.1:0-6051 GCA_036172345.1 Anaerolineae bacterium | reverse complement strand
CACAGGGGGGTGATTACATCTTGAGGTGGGATCTCATCCTCAGTAAAGTCGATGCTGGCTTCCAAATAGGCGAGGACGTTCAGCAGTTGTGCGCGCGCTGAGCGTACGCATGCCGACAGCTGTCCACCTAGCTGGGCAGCTGCCATGCGCAACGCCGCCTCGGTGCGTGCTTGGACGATGTCGCGCACTGCTTCCGCTTGAGCCAGGTCAATACGGCCGTTTAAAAACGCACGCAGGGTCATCTCGCCGGGTTCGGCCGGGCGTGCTCCGCAGATCAACGCCAGCTCCAGAATACGGCGCACTGGCAGGATGCCGCCGTGAGATTGGATTTCGACAACGTCTTGGCGCGTATAGCTATGTGGTGCAGGCATCACTACCGCCAAAACTTCGTCCACAATGCTCTTATCACGCGGATCGCGGATGTATCCCCAGCGCAGTTGACGCGGTGGGAAACTAAGAGGAGCAGCGGATTGAGTGACAGGTGAGAAAAGGGTGTGGAGGATCTCCACGGCAGCTGGGCCACTTATCTTTACAATACCGATACCCCCTTCACCGAGGGGAGTGGCAATGGCCGCGATTGTGTCGTCAAGATTGAAGGCACCCATTTTTTACTTGACAAAAACAGGACCAATTGACTCGCCGGGTGGTGGTGTGTTAGGCGCCGGCACAGGGTTAGGCGGTGGATGGGCTGGTTGAGGAACGCTCGGTGGCGCAGGAGGCGGTGCCGGTGGTACATACGGAGCTGGAACACCAGGTTGCGGTGCGGGGTTCTCGGGCAGGAAAGGCGCCGGGACGAAAATAACAGGCGGTGCTACTGTGGCATGCGGTCTGGGCGGCATTGGGATTGGTCCAACTGGGATGGCAGGTGCTGGTTCGGGCAGTGATGTGGGGTAAGCTGTTGCGATCGGCATAGGTGTGGGTGGTGGCGGGGTTGGTGTTGAGTAAGGTTGGGGCACCGGCGTCGGCCAGGGTATCCATGTAGGCGGCGGTGCAGGAGGAATGGGTGTCACCTCGGGCGCTGGCGGATAAATTGGCGGTAGCCACGGGGTTGTTGCGACCGGGACCTCGATCAAGGACGGTGGTGGAAATGGCGCTGGCGACGTGGTTGGGGTTGCCGTTTTGGTGGGGAGTGCGCGCGGTAGGAGCAATGTCACACCTGGCTTGATCGAGTCAGGATTGAGCAGGCAGTTCGCTTGCAGCAACGCCGCGACGGTGGTGCCCGCTTCCTGCGCTAGAGAGAAAAGGTCATCGCCCTCCTGGACCATGTAAGCCACCCAGTTTGAACGATCCCCCCAGCTTGGTGGGGCGATGCCACATGGTATCGAGGTCGGGGATGGGGTGCTTGTTGGGCTGGCAGTGTTGGTTGCGCTGGGGGTCGGCGAAGGGGTCGCTGTTGCACTGGATGTCGCTGAAGGGGTCGGTGTCAGGGTGGCGCTTGGCGTCGGCGAGTAGGTTGGTGTAGCTCTCACTGTGGGTGAGAACGTAGGTGTTGCAGTTTGCCTTGGAGTGGGCGTGACCTTTTGTAGTGTCATAGTGATCGTCGTTCCACTTGTTGGGCTGGGGGCCACTATGGGAGTGGCAGACGGCGCCATTGCTAGAGGGGAAGATATGAGCGTCGGTCGTTGTCCTACCTCGATGTCTTGCATGCTCAGCGACGTTGCCCCAAGGTACGCGAGAATAAGGATTCCTGTGGCAGCCAGACCAATGGCTACATAGCGCCAATCGATTGCCTGAGAATTGGCACCTGGAGACGAACTGGGTCGTTGGATGATAGGTGGTTCCTCGTACACAGATTGTTTCTCTCTTGCTTATTGTCGTCCTGATGTTTGGGATACAAAAACAAGCGCCTTAAAGACTGACTAGTCCTGGCAATCTGGGCCAAAGTCGAGCGGTGGCACCTCCATTTCCATCCAGGGGTCGTCATATGTCTCGTTGATGGGTAGCAAGAAGCTAAAGGTGGAACCAACCCCCATTTCGCTCTCCACCCAGATGCGCCCTCCATGCGCTTCCACCAATGCCTTCGCGACGGCCAATCCAACGCTCGTCTCGCCCAGGCCGTTGATCAGAGCTTTATCAGCGTGGTAAAAGCGCTCGAACACGTGCTCTTGATCGCGCGGGGCGATACCTCCCCCTGAGTCGTGCACCGAAACCTTCACGTAGCGGACTGGGGCTGTCTTGTTGGGCTCGCTCTCTTGGTATATGGCGGTTGATATCCGGATTGTAGAGCCTGCAGGGGAACACTTGATTGCGTTTCCGAGCAAATTGACGAGGATTTGGCGCAATCGCTCTGGATCCACTTCGAGCAAGGGTGGTTGTTCCATCAAATTGAGGGTAAGGGTGATCTCTTTATCCTCCAGCTGTGCTCGTGAAGCAACCACCGTCTCCTCGATGATTTGGTTGATGTCCACTGTGGTGCGATGGAGCTCTAGCTGGCCGGCATCGATAACTGTGACGCTGATCAAGTCATTTAACAGACTGCTAAGACGTTCCACGTTTGCCTTGACGCGTTGCAAGAATTTGCGCTGCATCTCGCCTAGAGCTCCCACCGATTCACTCAAAAGCAGATCGGTATATCCGATGATGGATGTCATAGGAGTGCGCAGCTCTTGGGAGAGAGAAGCGACAAACTGATCCCGTGCCTGTTGACTTTCTGCCTCGACGGTGACATCATATAAAATTGCCACATAACCTTTTTCGCGCTTACCGTGTGTATCGTTTGCAGAACCTATCATTGTGCTGAGAGTGACGCGGAGTACGCGGGTGCCTATTTCTAGGGTGGTGGTTACTGTTGAGTGAGGTTTTAATTCCAACTTCGTGAACGCCTTATGCCATCGTTCGTCCTCGATGATCGTAGCTATAGGGCGGTTTAATATCTCTCGTGAGGACAGATTGAGCATCTGAGCAGCCATATTGTTGAACCGACTGACATTCCCCGCTCCATCGGCAATGATAACCCCACAGCTCAGATCCTCGAGGATGTTCTCAAACCTATAATCAGAGATAGTGAGATCGCGTTGTAATTCGCGGAGTTTCTCCTGTAGCGCATCGCGTTCGGCCTGACTCTTCTTGACCTCTTCTTGCAGGCTCAGCACGCGACTGCGGGCTGCTTCCTCCACCTTTTGGCGGGTGCGTCTAGCAACTTGCTCTTGCTCATATAGCTTCTGGGCAAGCAATGCCACTTCTTCTTGGCTTCTTTTCAAAGCCACTTCCAGCTCAGCACGTTTTTGACTCGCCTGTGTTTCCTGATCGCGTAGGGTTCTGGTCAGCTGCTGCAATTTAGCCTGGAGCGCCTGGTGGGTCCGTGCATCCTGGATCGTGATGGAGAGATGGTGGCTCAATACAGCGACAGTTTGCCTATCCGCGGCATCGAACGGCAGATGACTGATACCATTTGCCAGAATCAAAACGCCCAGCGCTGTTTTATGCTGCCCCAATGGCTGGATCAGGATCGGAGCACGACCTTGATCCCCCAACAGTGTCATAAGAGCTTTGGAGGTATCGTCGGTCTCGTCCAGCACCACTTGGCACATTGTGTGCAAAGCGCTTTCGATCGCCGGATATGCCGAGGCGAGAAAACTGACTGTCTCGTGTTGGTTAGCGGGTTGCAAAGCGCGATGCAAAGCTACTAATCGCAGCTGGCCGGGGTGCTTCTCATCTACAAGCGCAATGGCACATTGGTCAGCATTCATCACCTCAGCGACATTTTTAGCAGCCTGCTGGGCAACGGCTTGGACATCCGACAATCCGCTGAAGCGTAGCGTGACACCCAGCAAGTTGAGCAGCTCGGCCACTTGGGCTGGGGCAGCACGCTTCAATTCGGATAGTTTTGTGCCAGTGATTGTGATAGAGGAGGTCGTCATACTCGCCATCACGCCGCTGTACAAAGCGGCAACAAGCATTGGGTAGCTAATTAACTGGCTCAAGCGCACCCAAAGAGGTAGGTTGTTGGGTGGAGCATAGGAGGATACTAAGCCGCTCAATGTCGCCCAGTGGAACAAGTAACCGGCTAGGAGGACAAGAAAAGCTACTAAGGCTAAACTGCGCGTTTCGGTTTGATTGGGCCCTCCAGATGATCGCGTGGCATGTCGTCCTTGAGGAGACAAGAGGCCGACAAATGCTATGATGCATACTAACATCTGCCAGAGGCCCCATCCGCTGGCCAGGTTTGTTGTGTTATAGTTGGTAGCTGGCGGAGGGATGTGAGGCACGGAGAGCGCACTGATCCCCGTGTAGAAGAGGCAACCGAGGCCGTTGATTCCCAGCCAGACAGCACCTGAGAGTCTGGTTCGATGTAGGATGGGCACGAAAGCCCATGCAAGCAGTGCCAATCCGCCCAGATCGGCGACCCGTTCTGCTGGCAATGACCAGGGTACAGACGAAGCCAGGGAAGTGTAGGTGAGCAGTGCCGGCAGGAGTGCTTGGGTGAGACGCAAGACCACTACGCCTGCAAATGCGATAGCATATGTGTATGTTGGTCCGGCCATAAGGTTGTCACGTGCACGCTGGTGGTGGCCAAACGCTATGAGGAAGCCGGCAAAGCTGACCAGCAACACAATGCTGTGATAGGCATAGGATTGTGTACTCAGCAGACTTGCGATATCAGCGGACATACAGACTCAGTGGGACAAATCCACCTTTCTTTAGTAAGGGAACCGATACGTCATGCACTATTGACATTATAGCATAAGGGGGATGGCACGACAATAGGGGATATCTTGTAAACATAAACCCGATTCTGCACCTACGATTGATTTCTTCTCCTGCGAGAGACGAGAGTGACATAAAGGGAGTGGTATTTACATAACTAATTCGTTGCAAAATTGGCCGCGAAAGGTCTTGACAAAGAGAAAAAAGTGTGATAGAGTAGCATACGCTGTCACGCGTTACATACATTCACAAAATGAGAAGAGAGATTTGACAAGCGTAACAGAGTATGCTATAATAGCAGTGACAGTGAATTGGGGTATTGTGTCATTTAGATCTCGCTCCCAATCAGGAGAAGATCGAGCACAAGTGGAAAGGAGACGAGGCGCCCTGATCTAAACGTTGGTAACATATAGAGCAAAGGGGTTGTCTCTCTCCGCCGGCGGCTGTAGGGTAGTCGTCGGTTTTGTGTCTGAGTTATGCACCTTAACAACTGAAGAGTGGCAGGAAAGTCCGGCGAGTTTGGGTCGTAGTCTGTGTGATGACTGAAACAGCCGATGAGGCTGTGAAGGTTTCTACGGAGAGTTTGATCCTGGCTCAGGATGAACGCTGGCGGCGTGCCTAACACATGCAAGTCGAACGGTACCCTTATCTTCGGATGGGGTATAGTGGCGAACGGGTGAGTAACACGTTGGTGACCTGCCCCGAAGACAGGGATAACCCTTCGAAAGGAGGGCTAATACCCGATGTGCTTACGCCGTTTAGAAGGGTGTAAGTAAAGCTCCGGCGCTTCGGGAGGGGCCAGCGGCCTATCAGCTAGTTGGTGGGGTAATGGCCTACCAAGGCGAAGACGGGTAGGGGGCGTGAGAGCGTGGCCCCCCACAATGGAACTGAGACACGGTCCATACTCCTTCGGGAGGCAGCAGTGAGGAATATTGCACAATGGGGGAAACCCTGATGCAGCGACGCCGCGTGGGTGAAGAAGGCCTTCGGGTCGTAAAACCCTTTTCCAGGGGACGAGGCAGGACGGTACCCTGGGAATAAGTCCCGGCTAACTACGTGCCAGCAGCCGCGGTAAAACGTAGGGGGCGAGCGTTATCCGGAATCACTGGGCGTAAAGCGCGTGCAGGCGGTCTGGTAGGTTGGACGTGAAAGCTCCTGGCTTAACTAGGAGAGGCCGTTCAAAACCGCCAGGCTTGAGGGCGGAAGAGGGGAGTGGAATTCCCGGTGTAGCGGTGGAATGCGCAGATATCGGGAGGAACACCCGTGGCGAAAGCGGCTCCCTGGTCCGCACCTGACGCTAAGACGCGAAAGCGTGGGGAGCGAACGGGATTAGATACCCCGGTAGTCCACGCCGTAAACGATGGGTACTGGGTGTGGGGAGTATTGTATCTCTCCGTGCCGAAG
>JASFBB010000059.1:0-2297 GCA_036172345.1 Anaerolineae bacterium | reverse complement strand
GCAGCGTGCGCACGGTGGCGCTCAATCTCATCCGGCGTCTGGGGTTTCGTTACATTCCGGATGGTTGGCGGGCACTGGCGGCGCGTTCGGATCGGGGATTAAGCCTGCTGCTCCATCCCATGGTCGAAGCACCCTGAAAACCGAAAAGCCCTGCATTTTTTCATAAACTCTTGACGTAATCGAAAAATTCTGATATAATGTAAATGAATATCAACATTCGGAGCGTTCCCTTAAGCACCAGGGAACCGGCTGGTACATTGATTGTCGAATAGGCGAGTGCTGCTGGCCGCTTCTACTGGTGTGGTGGTGTTTCATTAGCTCCTCCGCAGTCGGCACCATTCTTCCTTCAGTATCACCGCAGTAAACTGTAGAGCGAGTCACAGCACATTTCTTCATCGTGTTGTCCATAGCTCCCTTATTAACATCGGTTTAATACACAGCGTATAGATGCTTCACCCCATCGGCTCCCTGCTGTCGATACTCCGAAACAAGCATCGGGGCTGTGGTGGTGTGTGTTCGCTGCCGCCATCAAGCACACTGGGTCACTAACTATGCCTCTGCTTTGGAGGCCTGACGGTACGAGCAGCCGATCCACTCCGGTGGAAGAGGGGAAAGGATGGCACAGTTTATGTTTGCTTCCAGCCCTCGGGAAATTTTAAGGTTTCTGCACAGTTGACAAGGTGAAAAACTAAAATTCACAGGGACACAGGACACATTGTATCATGACATAATTAAGACACAACATATTGTAGTGACATAATCCTACTCTAATGTGCTGTCGAGTTGGATATGAAAATTCAAAAGACAAAAATCCGAAAAAGCGTTGACTACTAAAGAGAGTAGTGGTATAATCTGGTTCAGAGTGGGTCAAGGTGGTTCAAAGTAGTGCTGAAGACACCGCTCTGGCGCCCTGAAGATGGCTCAGTGGGAGGGATGTCCTCCGATGCTAATGCTTGGCAACTATGTGCATAATCTCGATGCAAAAGGACGTCTCACCCTCCCGGCCCGATTTCGTGAATTGTTCGCCTCTGGGGTTGTGATTACCAAAGGTATTGGTGATTATCTGGAGCTCTACCCAACTGCTGTTTTCGAGGCATTATCACAGCATATAGAGGAAAAGCTTCCGCGGGCTGAGCGCGATATATTACGTTATTTGTTTGCCAATGCCTCTAATGATGTTCCAGATCGACAGGGAAGAATATTGGTGCCACAAACGCTGCGTGAGCATGCCCATTTAGTGTTGGAGGGCGAAGTGGTAATTGCCGGTGTGCGTGACCATCTCGAGATATGGCATCCTGAGCTTTGGTCTGCCAGGATGGCCAATATAACGCCCGCGGTGCTTGAAGAAAAGTTGCGCCAGTACAGCATCTGATGCACGCATGTGGCGCGACGCGATGCATGTCCCTGTCCTGATGCGCGAGGTATTGGAGACACTCAATCCACAACCGGGGCAATGGTTTATCGACGGTACGATCGGCACGGGTGGACATGCACAAGCCATTCTGGAGGCAACCGCACCAGATGGCCAGCTTCTCGGCTTGGATGCCGACCCATCTGCGCTTGAGGTAGCACGTCAAAATTTAAAAATCTACGGGGATCGCGTCCATCTTGTTCACGCAAACTTTGTTGACTTGGCCGAGGTGGCTCATCGGTGCGGGTTCTTGCCGGTCCACGGTGTCTTGCTCGATTTGGGTGTTTCGTCGTTGCAGTTGGAAACAGCAGAGCGAGGCTTCTCCTTCCAGACCGAAGGCCCGTTGGATATGCGGTATGATCCGCATTCAACTGTGACGGCATACACTCTGGTTAACAATTTGTCGGAGGGGGAACTGGCAGAGCTGCTGTATCGCTTCGGGGAAGAACAACGCAGCCGTGTCATCGCACGTGCTATTAAACAAGCACGACCGATCACGACCACTACCCAGCTGGCTGAGGTTGTCACACGAGCTGTAGGTGGAAGGCGAGGTGCACGGTTGCATCCTGCCACACGCACGTTTCAAGCGTTGCGCATCGCGGTGAACAATGAGCTCGAAGCTCTGACACGCGTTCTGCCCTTAGCGGTTAGTGTGCTGGCGCCCGGCGGCAGGTTGGCGGTCATCAGCTTTCACTCGCTGGAGGATCGCATTGTCAAGGAGTTTTTCGCGCGAGAATCCAAGAACTGCATATGCCCGCCGACACCGTATCCTATGCAATGTACATGTGGCCATCGTGCCACTTTGCGTATCATCACAAAAAAGCCGATAGCTGCGAGTTCCGAAGAGATCAAAAGAAATGTACGCGCCCGTAGTGCGAAATTGCGA
>JASFBB010000058.1:0-2526 GCA_036172345.1 Anaerolineae bacterium | reverse complement strand
TACTGCCTGCTCGGCGCTCAAGGGATGCCCGAACACACGTTCAATCCTGGCCGCTAACTGAGCAGTGAGACGGACTCCACTCGGCGAGTGACGTGCCAGAATAGTGTCTCGCGCTTCATCTGGATTGTAGAGTCGAATGGGGCTTGTTTCTTGTCTCATATTCCCCAGTGAGGTTGATAGCTCTTAGATGTCCAACAAGTGCTCAAGAGGATGATAGTTAGTAACCGTGATGTCTTACGAACTCGGACGGCTGGGCAATAGCAGCATAAATGAAACAACCATCACCGCTCCCATCAGCCCCAAACCCAAGCATGGGATGCTCACCTTACCAGCAGTATCGCTCGGCGTTGGGGCTGTGCTGGAAGGAGCTATGCTTGTAGAAGGGACAAGAGTAGGAGATGAAGCTGGTGCCGCTGTTTGTCTGGAATCGGGTGTTTGCCCAACTGTTCCTGGTCGCTCAAGAGGGGGAGCTCCGATGCTCTTCCGCCAAGCGTTGTCCAATTCCCAGGTGTCCACACCGAGCGCCTCACGCAATGCATCGTCGTAGAGGGCGCCTTGGGCAAAGATGCTCAGCAGCTTAGCCATCGCTTCCTTGCCGTAGTTTTGAATAATGAACTCCACCACTAGCCCGCTCTGGGCATATGCCTGATTAGCGAGTTCCGGATCGGCGGGGAAGCTGCTGGATAGCGTCTGCAACGTCATCAGACGATTTTGCTTAGCAGACGTAGCGACTAAACGGCGATAGCCGCGAAATGGGCTATCCAGCTCGCCTGACATATACACCGCTAATCCTTCATCCAGCCAACGTGGGATATCGCTATAAGGGTTGTCGGTGGCCTGATCGATGACGATATGGGTTAATTCGTGTGGCACAGCGATTAAGCCGAAGTCCAGGTCATTTGGCGAGACATTGATGACCACAACCCCATGTTCGGTGAATGCCTGGCCGCCTGTCCATTCATGGGCGCCGACTTCAACAGCTTCTAGCAGGTCGCGATGGCTCCCATAAATGAAAATTCTTATCGGATGCTTGACGCGCACACCCGCTTCGTTCTCAATCTGGTCCAGTGTGTGGTTCGCTTGGCGAAACAATGCCTCTCCAAAGTCGCGATCGCCTTGGTACCAATACAGCGTCAGTCGTTCATTGCTCAATGTGTGCCATGTATGACGATCATCCATGTAGAAGTACGTTTGGGGTTCAGTTTTCAAAGTATCGCCTGCTTCGTTGGTAATCCTCCACCAATAGCTGATCTCACTGCCCGGCGGCAAGTAGTCACGTCGTTGATCGATAGTGAAGGTGGCCTCAACCACTTTGCCGGGCTCGAACTGCGCATCCCCACGCGCAGTGGCAGGCAGGCCAGTAACCCGATACAGGAGACGCGCTTCCTTTATTGGACTATCGCTCTCCAGTTTAATTCGAAACGTGATGCGGTCGCGGAAAATTGCTTCGACAGATTGATCGAGCACACGAATAGCCTCTTGGGCTACTACTGTGGGCAGCCAAGCTGTGGTCGCCACCAACAAGGCAACTATTAGCGATAACGTGAGAACTCTCATTCGTTCACCTGTACTAAAGGACCTGGCTCCGGGAGCTGTTCAGGTGGGGTCTGTATCCACTTATCGCCCTCCTCAATCAGCATCACCGGAACACCTTCTCGGATGGGGTACTTGCGATGGCAATCCGGCTCCGTGCACACCAGCCACTTCCCATCGCACACTAGCTCCAGCCGACCAGGATCTGGACCGGGCTTGCGCGTCTCCCCACTGACGCAATAGGGACATCTCAGGATCTCTAATAGCTCAGAATTGACGGACATAGGCACCTCCATAGACACCTCAACGCTGTTCAACAGTATACCACAACTAATCCCTTATGAACAACTAGCTCCAGAAAGTTGGCATTGGAGGAGGCGTCAGAATATAATGCTTTATAATCTAAATCCGTCTTCTCTGCGAACTTGGGTTGAAGGTAAGTTGCGGTGACGAATCGATCTCTCCATCAGCTAGAAGCCGTTGCCAATGAACTGCGTTGCCTCGCTTTGCGTGCTATCCATCTCGCTGGATCGGGACATCCAGGCGGTTCGCTATCTGCGGCGGAGATCGTCACTGCCTTGTATTTCTCGGTGCTGAACATTGACCCCACACGTCCTGAGTGGCCTGAGCGTGACCGCGTGGTGTTGTCTAAAGGCCATGGATGTCCCATCCTCTACGCAGCGCTGGCCAAACGTGGCTATTTCCCTGTTGAGGAGCTCTGGACACTGCGGAAGCTGGGCAGTCGATTGCAAGGACACCCAGATATGCGCAAGACCCCTGGCATCGATGCTACCACCGGCTCATTGGGACAAGGGATTTCGGTGGCAGTAGGGATGGCATTGGGAGGCAAATTTCAGGGCAAATCGTATTACGTATATGCAATTATGGGATGTGGTGAGCAACAAGAGGGACAAGTTTGGGAAGCCGCTATGTCGGCGGCACATTACTGCCTGGACAATCTCATTGGCATTGTGGACTACAACACCCTCCAGA
>JASFBB010000057.1:0-7367 GCA_036172345.1 Anaerolineae bacterium | reverse complement strand
GGTGGCGCCGGGTAGTGCCGGCGAGTTGGGCATCCTGCCACGCCATGCGCCGCTGATGACAACTCTGTCCTATGGGGAGTTGCATGCGAGACGGCCACAATGGACGGTTCTTGGATGACGATGCCACGTCCCTTAACGTATACGAATATATTGGAAGTACCTAGATCAATGCCGATCTTCTTCTCAAACATAAATTAATTGCTCGCTTGTCACTCCTGCGCGGATGGACCAGGCCTTTGTCGCCGTGTGCGTTCCCGCGCGACCTTGATGCGCACCATAGAGCGCCGTAAAGCAGCCTGTGCTTTGGCGAGCTCTTCGGCACTCTTTGAACGATCGCGCAGGCGTTCCTCGGCACGTCGCCGTGCCGCTTCGGCACGTTCCAAATCGATCTCCTCAGCCCGCTCCGCGCTGTCGGCCATCACCGTCACTTGGTAGGGCAATACTTCCATAAAACCACCACCGATGGCAAAGTACAACGTCTCATCTCCCCGTCTCGCATGCAACTCCCCATAGGACAGAGTTGTCATCAGCGGCGCATGGCGTGGCAGGATGCCCAACTCGCCGGCACTACCCGGCGCCACCACCATGTCAACATCGCCGGAGAAGACAACCCCTTCCATAGTTACAATCTCTAGTCTCAACGGCATAGTGACTACACCTTTTCCTCAGACTGTGCGGTGATCCTCAGGCCCCTATAGGTTAATTTCGCGACCCTCTTTAACCACCTCGTCAATACCGCCCTTCATGTAGAACGCTTGCTCGGGAATATCATCCAGTTCACCATCCAGGATCATCTTAAAGCCGCGAACCGTCTCGCGCACCGGCACATAACGTCCCTCGCGGCCGGTGAATTGTGCCGCAACGAACATCGGCTGGGAGAAGAAACGCTGAATCTTGCGCGCCCGTGCAACGGTGAGCTTGTCCTCTTCACTCAGCTCATCGATGCCCAAGATGGCGATGATATCTTGCAGGTCGCGATAACGCTGCAACACTTGCTGGACGCCACGCGCCACACGATAATGCTCTTCTCCCACAATGCGCGGGTCCAGGATGCGGCTGGTAGAAGCCAACGGATCTACAGCTGGATAAAGGCCCTGTTCGGCGATGGAACGCTCGAGCGAAATGGTCGCATCAAGATGGGCAAAGGTGGTCACCGGAGCAGGGTCTGTGTAATCATCTGCAGGAACATAGACCGCCTGCATTGAGGTGATCGAGCCGCGTCGAGTAGAGGTAATGCGCTCCTGCAAGGCGCCCATCTCGGTACCCAATGTCGGTTGATACCCCACGGCACTGGGCATACGTCCCAACAGTGCAGACACCTCCGAGCCGCTCATCACAAAGCGGAAAATGTTATCGATGAATAACAATACGTCGCGTCCTTGGTCACGGAAGTATTCCGCTATGGTCAAGCCAGTAAGTCCCACGCGCAAGCGCACCCCCGGCGGCTCGTTCATCTGACCGAAAACCATCACGGTCTTATCGATGACACCCGATTCGCGCATCTCGTTCCATAGCTGGGTGCCCTCGCGCGTGCGCTCCCCCACACCGGCGAACACCGAATAGCCCCCATGCTCCGCGGCCAGAGTGTAGATGAGCTCCATAATGATCACCGTCTTTCCCACACCGGCGCCGCCAAAAACGCCCGTCTTCCCCCCTTTCGTGAAGGGCGCGATCAAGTCGATCACCTTGAGCCCCGTCTCGAAGACCTCCACATGGGTGATCTGCTCCTCAAAGGGTGGCGCGGGGCGATGAATGGGGCGATATTCCTTCGCCGCCACCGGGCCCTTGTTATCAATGGGGCGTCCCAACACATTAAATATGCGTCCCAAAGTGCACTCACCTACGGGCACAGTGATCGGCCCACCCGTATCCACCACCTTCATGCCACGCCTGAGCCCTTCTGTGGAGTCCATCGCCACACAGCGCAGCCAGTCGTTGCCCAGGTCCTGCTGTACTTCCAGCACCAAGGGCTCCTTACCGTCTGCCCCGCCCCCATCACGGATCACTTCCAGGGCATTGTAGATTTCCGGCAGCTCACCAGGTGGGAAAGCCACATCCACCACTGCGCCGGTGATCTGGACGATCCGACCGACACTACCTTTTGCCATGAGATACTCTCCTCCTACCTATCTAGCACACCTACTGCCCCACTATGGACAATTGGATGCTCTTGCGCAATGCCTCGGCGCCGCCGGCAATGTCGAGCATTTCTTTAGTGATCGCCTCTTGGCGCGCACGGTTGTAGCTGAGCGTCAGATGCTCAAGCAATGCATTGGCGTTGTCGGTAGCATTGCGCATCGCCACCATACGAGCACTGTGCTCGCTGGCGAACGCTTCGAGAATGGCCTGATAAATCTGTAACTCGGTGAAGCGAGGTAACATCTGCCCGAGAATTGTCGCAACGTCCGGCTCGTAGATATACTCGCCCGTGATGCGCATCACCTCCGGAGAAAGGTATTTTGCCATCACTGAGTCCATCTCAACTTCAAAAGGCCGGATAGGCAGCAGAGGGCGCACGACTGGCCGTTGGGTGAGTGTGTTGAGAAACTCGGCGTAAATCAAATACACCTCATCATACTGGCCACTCTGGAAATCGTCCATAATGGTACGGGCGATGGGTGCCACGTCTAAAGGGGTGGGACGCGGCGGGATTGTCTCAGAGAAGTCAGCCACGACATGCCACCCATGACGCAGCATAAAGTCCCTGCCACGGCGCCCCACCGTGATCAGCTTTGCCGGATGACCCAAGCCAGCGATGAAATGCACCGCAGTGCGCAGAATATTGGTATTATATGCCCCGCACAACCCCTTGTCCGAGGTGATCAGCAGGATGCCGGTATGGCGCACCGGCGTGCGTCGCGCCAATAATGGGTGCAACGACTCAACGTTGATACTTTGAGATGCCAGATGGGTCAGAATCTGCCACGATTTAGCAGCATATGGCCGCGTGGCAAGAGCCTGCTCTTGAGCACGTCGCATCTTGCTGGTAGCGACCATTTGCATGGCCCGTGTCACCTGAGCAATGTTCTTAACGCTTCTGATGCGACGCTTAATCTCGCGAACCTTTGCCATATCGCCTTGCCGATGAGATACCAAGACACCCCTAGGATCGGATGACAGACCGAGAGGTCCTGGAACCCATTTCCTCCTAGGAGTGTGCCGTTTGCTTGTACTCTTGAATCGCCGTTTTGAGCTGCTCGACCAACGGCTCGGTGAGATCCTTCAGGGTCAAGATAGTTTGTCCGATTTCTGGATGGGCGGTGCGCATATATTGCAGCAAGCCCGCCTCGAATTCGTGCATTTTGCTGACCGGTACATCGTCGGCGAAACCGCTGGTGACGGCGAAAATGATGATCACTTGTTCGTCAAGGGGCACCGGGGCATATTGAGGTTGTTTCAAGATCTCGGTCAAGCGTTGACCACGCTCCAGTTGGGCCCGCGTCGCTTTATCGAGATCAGAACCGAATTGAGCAAAAGCGGCCAGCTCACGGTACGAGGCGAGCTCCAAGCGCAATTTGCCGGCCACTTTTTTCATCGCTTTGGTTTGAGCATCGCCCCCCACCCGCGACACTGACAGGCCGGCGTTGACCGCCGGGCGGATGCCGGCGTAGAAGAGATCGCTTTCCAAGTAGATCTGCCCATCGGTGATGGAGATCACGTTGGTGGGGATATAGGCGCTGACATCTCCCGCCTGGGTTTCGATGATGGGCAAAGCGGTGAGCGAGCCGCCGCCATAGTCTTTACGCATCCGTGCAGCACGTTCCAGCAGGCGCGAATGCAGGTAGAAGATGTCACCCGGATACGCTTCGCGTCCCGGTGGCCGCCGCAATAACAACGCGATCTGGCGATAGGCCCACGCGTGCTTGGACAAATCATCATAGACCACTAGGGCATCGCGTCCCTGATGCATGAAATATTCACCCATCGCACAACCGGCGTAGGGGGCAATATACTGCAGCGCAGCCGGCTCCGAAGCGCTGGCCACCACCACGATGGTGTGTTGCATAGCCCCATAGCGTTCCAGCGTCGCCACCACCTGGGCTACCTGGGACAGCTTCTGCCCGATCGCCACGTAAATACAGATCAGGTCCTTGTCCTTCTGGTTGATGATCGTGTCAATCGCCAATGCGGTTTTGCCCGTCTGACGGTCACCAATGATGAGCTCACGCTGACCGCGCCCAATCGGGATCATCGAGTCGATCGCCTTGATACCGGTCTGCACCGGGGTGTCCACATTTTGACGATAGATCACCCCAGGCGCGATGCGCTCGATCGGGTAATACTGCTCTGTTTGTAGGGGGCCTTTGCCGTCCACCGGTTGTCCCAGCGCATTGAGCACACGCCCGATGAGCGACTCACCTACCGGCACCGAGGCAATCCGACCGGTGCCCCGCACGATATCCCCTTCCTGGATGTGAGAGTATTCCCCCATGATCACGGCGCCGACGTTGTCCTGTTCCAAGTTGAGCGCCATTCCCATTACACCACCGGGGAACTCCAATATCTCATTCGCCATCACACCAGCGAGGCCGCTCACGCGTGCGATCCCATCGCCCACCTCGAGCACATAACCGACATCGACCGTCTCGATGGGTGCCTCAAATGCCTCGATTTCACGCCGAATACGCGCTGTTATCTCTTCCAGCCGCAAAGCCATGCTCACAAACTCCTCATCACTGACCGGATACGAGGAACCGACAATCCGATAATCCGATGGACACCATCATCGTGCTGCTACCAGCCGATCGCGGAGCGTCTGAAGCTTACCCGCTATGCTGCCGTCCATGACCTTGTCACCTATCTGCACCACTACGCCTCCTAAGATGCTTAGGTCCACGCGAAACTCAATATCCACTCGGTCGCCGTAGGCTGCGCGGATGCGTTCCCGAAAGGCCGCCTGTTCCTCGTTGGTGAGAGGCACCGTGGTGGTGACGCGTGCAACGAGCACTTCCGGCCCATATTCGCTCATGTGCATCAGCTCAGCAATGATTGCATCCAATAACTCCAACTGGCCATCCTTGAGCAATGCATAGAGGAAATTGCGCACATCATCGCGAATGTCAGCCGGCAGCAAGGTGTCCAGCCGCGCCTTACGTTCGGAAAAGGGTTTGCCAACATCACATAAGGTTTTCAACTCGTCTGGCTCGGCCAATCGTTCCCACACGCGGCGCAGATTGTCCAACCATCCTTCCGTGGTGTGCTGATAGGCCGCGCGGGCATATTGGCGCGCCAGACCCTCAAGCTGAGAAGCAACCATCACGAGAAATTCCCCATCTCTTGTAAGAACTGGCGAATCAGCTGGCGTTGTGCCCGCTCATCCAGTGTCACCGTTTGGCCGATCACTTTGCGCGCGATCTCAATTGCCAAGTCTGCCACCTGCCTTTGCAATTCGGAGGCTGCTTGTTGGCGCTCCAGCTCGATCTGCTGTCGCGCCTGTGCCCTGATCAGCTCCGCCTCGCGCTGAGCCGCTTCGAGGATAGAAGCGCGCATCTTCTCGGTTTCTTGCGCGATACGGCTCGCCACCTCTTGGGAGCTGCGACGCGCCTCCTCCAGCTCTCGTTGGAACTCAGCGCGCTGGATCTCTGCCTCTTGACGCACTTTGTCCGCCTGAGCTAACGCTTCCTGAATCTTGCGCCGACGCTCCTCCAGCATTGTGAGCACAGGTTTATACAGAAACAGGCGCAACAGGAACAAAAGCAAGACAAAATTAATGAGATACGCTGCCAGCAGGGCAGGGTCAATACCTAATGGTCTCAAGGCATCCAATCTCTCATCCTCCTCCGGGTGAGGGTCCCCGGCACAACGTGTCAGACCACAAACAGCAGGATGAGCGCTACCACCAACGCGTAGATGGCCACTGCTTCGGCGAAGGCGATGCCGATAAACATGTTGGTCTGAACCTGGCTGGCCGCCTCGGGATTGCGTCCGATCGCCGAGAGGGCACCCAGGGCGACGATGCCGATCCCGATCCCCGGCCCCAACGCGCCCAAACCGATTGCCAGTCCAGCCGCCAACAGCTTGAAAGTTGTAGGCTCCATATCTCGGTCCTCCTTGGATGATACGTGCTTATGATTCCATATGTCGTCTGAACTCAGATGCTCCGTTCGAGATTCAACATCGGAGCAAAGAACCCAGGATATGAACAGCTATCAGCTGTGAGCGCCATGGCTTTCGTGAGTCACTGTTGCAATCGTGAAGAACGCCAGCGTCAGCACATAGAAAATGAACGCTTGGATCAGACCCACGAAGATCTCCAACCCGACGAAGGGCAACGTCAATACCAAAGGCATCAGCGAAGCCAGCACTAACAGCATCACCTCACCAGCGAAGATGTTGCCGAAAAGTCGGAAAGAGAATGAGAGAAGCTTGGCAACTTCAGTGACAGCTTCCAGGATGCTGACAAAGAATTCAATACAGCCGAACAAAAAGGTGCCCAACACACCGGCACAACCGCGTCGTTGTCTGCTGGCCTCAGGCTTAAAGGCGCGCAGAATACCTGATATATTGAAGAATTTGGTAAAATAGCGCGCACCCAGCGCCATCACACCGAACACCTGGGTCATACCCACCGAGACCAATGCCAATGCCAGATTGCTGCTCAGATCTGTGCTGGGCGAGCGGAAAAGAGGCACGATAATTTCACCGGGCTGACAACCCCAGTACACGTAAGCGCTATGCGAGCTCTCCTTACCCTCCTTGGCAGGCAATGGTGCAGCCAGGCGTGCTCCAGTGCGCTCATGCACCCGATCCCAAATGGTAGGCTGGTGCAATGCCGCCATCTCGGCATGCGATTCGCAGAAGCCCACCGCTGCCAGCCCCGGAAGCAACCCGAACCAATTGGAAACCAGTACATAGAAGAAAATGGTAGCGACGACGGCAAAGAAGCGCGGCGTCCATTTGCTACCTGCGATCGAGTGCGTCAGGTTGTAGAGGGTCTCAACCAGAAACTCCATAAAGTTTTGGAGTCCAGAGGGCACCAACTGCATACGCCGCGTCGCGAGAATGGCCAATACAACCAGTATGATGTCCACCAGAAAAGCGGTAATTAACGAATTGGTGATCCGTACACTGCCAACGGCAAGACCTGGGAGCGGTTCCGCTCTGACCGTCACGGGAGGCAGGTGGAAACGCAAGAACATATTTCCGAGCACCATTAAGATGAGCACACCAAGGATGGCCAAGGGGATTTTTAACTTGCGTGGCATTGTCCAGGCTTACTACCCTCCTGATGTTAGGGTTACCTGCATTGGGATGAGATCATTTCCCACAAAAACCGCCTCGACACAGCGGGGCGGCAGTCACCAAACAATAATTATAACACCCCCTTTTTGGTTGGCCAAACTTGCTAAAGCACGAGCGCGTTGAAA
>JASFBB010000056.1:0-12965 GCA_036172345.1 Anaerolineae bacterium | reverse complement strand
CTGCCCTGGAGGGCGTGCAAGCCCTGGTGGTGACCTGCCCTAAGGACGTCACGATGTACCGGGATGCGGTGAAGACCACCGGATACGAGCAGCGTCTGGCGGTCAAGGAGCTCATCGAGCTGGTTCATGCAGCGCTAGGATAGCGTAGCAGAGGAGGAAACGACTATGAGTGAACGAGTGGGAGTGTACATTTGTCACTGCGGCACCAACATCGCCGGTGTGGTGAATGTTGAAGAGGTGGCGCATTGGTCCGGAGAGCTGCCCGAGGTGGCCATCGCGCGCGACTATAAGTTTATGTGCTCCAGCCTGGGGCAAGACCTGATCGAGAAGGACATCAAAGAGCTGGGGCTGACACGTGTGGTGGTGGCGGCGTGCTCGCCCCATATGCACGAGAAGACCTTCCGCGGATCAGCGCAGCGCGCCGGCCTGAACCCCTTCCTGGTGGAGATGGCCAACATCCGCGAGTTGGACGCCTGGGCGACGGACGACAAAGAGGCGGCGACGCAGAAGGCAAAAGCGATGATCCGCGGCGCCATCGAGCGCGTGCTCTTCCATGAGCCGCTCGAAATGATCACGGTGACCATCAATCCCAACACCCTGATCGTGGGCGGCGGCATCGCCGGCATCACCGCGGCGTTAGAGCTGGCCAACGCGGGCTACCATGTCTATCTGGTGGAACGCGAGCCGTCCATCGGCGGCCATATGGCGCAGCTGGATAAGACCTTCCCCACCCTGGACTGCGCCGCCTGTATTCTGACGCCGCGCATGGTGGACGTGGGCCAGCATCCCAACATCACCCTGCTGGCGTACAGCGAGGTAGAGGCGGTGGAAGGCTATGTCGGCAACTTCACCGTGACTGTGCGCAAGAAGGCCAGCTATGTGAACGAGGAGCTGTGCACCGGCTGTGGCATCTGCGAGGAGAAATGCCCCAAGAAGGTGGTCGATCAGGTGTTTGAGGCTGGCATCGGCACGCGCAAGGCAGTGTATCGCCCCTTCCCCCAAGCGGTGCCCAAATATCCGGTGATCGACCGCGAGAACTGTATCTACTTCCAGAAGGGCAAGTGCAAGGCATGCCAGATCTTCTGCCCGACCAACGCCATCGATTTCGAACAGCAGGATCGCATGATCCAGTTCGAGGTGGGCAACATCATCGTCGCGACCGGCTACGATCCGTTTGACGCGACGCGCATCCCTCATTATGGCTTCGGACGGCTGCCCAACGTGATCACCAGCGTGCAATTTGAGCGCATGGTGAACGCCTCGGGCCCCACCGGTGGCCGCATCCTGCTGAAGGATGGCACGCCGCCGAAGAGCGTCGGCATCATCCACTGTGTGGGCTCGCGCGATGAGAACTACAACGAGTACTGCTCGCGCGTGTGCTGCATGTACTCGCTCAAGTTTGCCCACCTGGTGCGGGAGCGCCTGCCCGACGCCGAGGTGTATAACTTCTACATTGACATCCGTGCCTCGGGCAAGCGCTATGAGGAGTTCTACCATCGCGTGATGATGGAAGGCGTCAACATGATCCGCGGGCGGGTGGCCGAAGTGACCGATGTCGCACGCACGGCGGACGAAGAGGGCAAGCTGATCATCCAGGTGTACGACACTCTGTTGGGTGAGCAGCGGCGCATTCCGGTGGACATGGTCATCCTAAGCGTCGGGGTGCAGCCGCGCAAGGATGCCCGTCAGGTGGCGCAGCTCTTCGGTTTGGGCTGTGACTTCGCCGGCTTCTTCACCGAGCGCCATCCCAAGCTCGACCCGCTGCTCACCATGGTGGAGGGCATTTACATCGCCGGCGCCTGTCAAGGGCCGATGGCCATCCCCGAGACGGTGGCGCAGGGCGCTGGCGCTGCCGCGCGTGTGGCCGGCATGATCGGACAGGGCACCGTGGTGATGGAACCCATCAAGGCGCACATCGATCCCGAGCAATGCTCCGGCTGTCGCATTTGCAACAATCTGTGCCCCTACAAGGCAATCGTCTATCACGAGGACCGCAAGATCTCCGAGGTGATCTCCGCCTTGTGTCAGGGGTGTGGCACGTGTGTGGCCGCCTGTCCGAGCGCTGCGATCACCGGTGCCCACTTCACCCGCCGCCAGCTGATGGCCCAAGTGGAGGGCATCTTGTGGGATGTGCGCCAGGCGATGGAAGTGGAAGCATCCGCGTAGCGGGCAGGGATTGCGTGACCGGATCGGAGAGGATCACTTGCAGGAGAGGAGACAATGAGCGCGACATACGAACCTGTGATCGTCGGTTTTCTGTGTAACTGGTGTTCTTACCGCGCCGCCGACCTAGCCGGCACGGCGCGCCTGCACTATGCGCCCAATATGCGCCCCATCCGGGTGATGTGCAGCGGCCGGGTTGAGCCGGACCTGGTGCTCAAGGCGTTCCGCGAGGGAGCGGATGGCGTCCTGATTGCGGGGTGTCATCCGGGTGAGTGCCACTACATCGAGGGCAATCTCAAGACGCTGCGCCGCTACGTGTTGCTTAAGCGGCTGATCCGCCAAATGGGCATCGAGCCGGAGCGGCTGCAGCTGGTGTGGGCGTCGGCGTCCGAGGGCACCGTGTTGGCTGAGGCGGTCAACCGCATGACCGAGCAGCTGCGCGCGCTGGGGCCGTTGCGCTGGCGCCAGACCGTGCTGGGCGGCGACGGTCGCCCGGCGGCTGCGGCGGGCGCACCGAAGGTCGAAGCAGTAGCCGCACCGATGACAGAGGAGGCATGAACATGGCCGGCAATGGGAAACCCAAATTTGCGATGTACTGGGCTGCCTCATGCGGCGGCTGTGAGATCGCTGTGTTGAACATCGGCGACAAGATCCTGGCGGTGGACGAGGCGTTTGACATCGCCTTCTGGCCCTGTGCCGCCGACTTCAAGGTCAAGGATGTGGAAGGTTATCCGGATGGCTACATCGACCTCTGTCTCTTCAACGGTGGCATCCGCACCTCGGAGAATGAGGAGATGGCCCATCTGTTGCGCCGCAAGTCCAAGGTGCTGGTCGCCTTCGGCTCGTGTGCCCACGAGGGTTGCATCCCGGCGCTGGCCAATCTGACCACTCCTGAGGCGATCTTCAACACGGCATACATCAACGCCATCTCCACAGAGAACCCCAAGCGCATCATGCCACAGCCGGTCTCCAAGGTGGCCGAAGGGGAGCTGCACATCCCGGTCTTCTACGACCGCGTCCGCGCGCTGGATCAGGTGGTGCCGGTAGACTACATCATCCCGGGTTGTCCACCCGAGCCGCACCAAATCTGGGCCGTGTTGGAGGCGATTGTGAGCGGTGCGCCCTTGCCGCCGCCGGGCTCGACCATCATCGGCGCCGGCAAGGTGGCGGTGTGTGAGGAATGCCCGCTGGAGAAGCACGAGAAGACCATCACCCGCTTCTATCGTCCCCATGAGATTGTGCCGGAGCCGGGCCTCTGCCTGCTGGAACAGGGGCTGTTCTGTATGGGGCCGGCCACGCGTTCGGGCTGCAATGCGCGCTGTCCGCGCGTTGGCATGGGATGCCGCGGCTGTTACGGGCCATTAGATGGCGTGGAAGATCAGGGCGCGCGCATGCTCTCAGCCCTCGCTTCGGTGGTCGGTGTGGGCACCCTGCGCGATGAGGAACCCAAACTGGAGCCGATGATCGAGGAAGTGATGGAAACGCTGGTGGATCCCGCCGGCACGCTCTACCGCTACAGCATGGCGCGCTCCCTCTTACAGCGGGCACGTGTGGAGACGGGTAATAGTGCACAGGGAGGTGTGCGATGAAACGCATCAGCATCGATCCGATCACCCGACTGGAAGGCCACGGCAAGATCGAGATCTTCCTGGATGATCAGGGGAACGTCGCCAATGCCTATCTGCTCATCCCAGAGTTGCGCGGGTTCGAACAGTTCTGTGTGGGGCGTCCCGCCGAGGAGATGCCGCGTATCACCACCCAGATCTGCGGCGTCTGCCCGGAAGCCCATCATATGGCATCCACCAAAGCGTTGGATGCGCTGTATCATGTGGAGCCTTCCTCGGTGGTGAAGAAGGTGCGCGAGTTCTTCTACTCTGCTTTCTATGTCACCGACCACACCACCCACTTCTATGCCTTGGGTGGGCCGGATTTTGTGGTGGGGCCGGACGCGCCTGCCGCCGAGCGCAACATCCTGGGCGTGGTGCACAAGGTGGGTGTTGAGATCGGCAAGCAGGTGATCGACTGCCGCATCCGCAACCATCACATCATTGAGCAGCTGGGTGGGCGCGGCGTCCACCCCGTGGCCGGATTGCCGGGCGGCTGGAGCCAGCCCATCACCAAGGAGATGCAACAGGAGTTTGCCGAGATCTCGCGCCAGAACGTCGAGTTCGGCCTGTTCAGCCTGAAGCTCTTCGAGGACATCGTGCTCAAGAACAAGGCCTACGTGGACATGATTCTCTCCGACACCTACACCCATCGCACCTATTACATGGGGACGGTGGACGCCAACAACTACGTCAACTTCTACGATGGCATGATCCGCGTGGTCGATCCCGAGGGCAGGGGGTTCGTGCGCTACCACCCGAGGGAATACGTGACCCACGTGGCCGAGCACGTCGAGCCGTGGACCTACCTGAAGTTCCCCTACCTGCGAGGTGTGGGCTGGAAGGGCTTCGTGGACGGCAAGGAAAGCGGCGTTTACTGTGCCACACCCCTGTCACGGCTGAACGCAGCGGACGGCATGGCAACCCCGCGCGCCCAGGAAGCCTATGAGAAGATGTATGAGACGCTGGGCAGCAAGAAGCGCGATGGCCGCTACCAGCCCATCCATTATCGCCTGGCGACACACTGGGCACGCCTGATCGAGCTACTCTACGCCGCCGAGCGCATGGTGGAGCTAATCAACGATCCGGAGATCACCGAGCCCAACCTGCGCACGCCGGTCACCAGCACGCCTGATGAAGGGGTAGGCTGTGTGGAGGCGCCGCGCGGCACGCTGACCCATCATTATTGGACGGACGAGAAGGGCATCCTGACGCGCGTCAACCTCATCGTGGGCACGACTAACAATTATGCGCCGATTGCTATGTCCATCCGCAAGGCGGCGCAGGGGTTGATCAAGAAGGGGACAGCCGTCACCGATGAGGTGCTCAATCGCATTGAGATGGCCTTCCGCGCCTATGACCCGTGCATGGCCTGTGCCACCCACGCGTTGCCGGGTCAGATGCCGTTGGAGGTGATCATCCGCGATGCGAACCACACCATCATCGACCGGGTGGTGCGGGATGGGCGATAGCCCTAAGCGTGGACCGGGCATTTATCCAAGCGGGAGGGCATGCAGAAGGAGAAAGAGATGATCTCACCCGAGCTGCTCCGCCGGTTTCCGTTGTTTGGTGGGCTGACGATCGAGCAGATCAACGTCTTGGCGATGGCTGCGGAAGAGATAACCGTGGGGAAGGGCTATTGGTTCTTCCACCAGGACGAGGAGCTGCACGACCTATACCTGGTGCTCGAGGGGCAAGTGGGCATCGTGATGGAGCTGCCGCGGCAGGAGGTGGTCACCAGCACGATCGGCCCGGACGATGTGTTCGGCTGGTCCGGCCTGGTGCCACCTCACGAGACCACTGCCGGCGCCAAGGCGTTGACACCCTGTCGCGTGGTGCGCTTCGACTGCCAGCGTATCCGCAGCGCGTTCCCCTCGGATTGGCAGTTCGGCTGCTTGATGATGGAAAAGATGGCCCAGGTCATCCGCGAGCGGCTGCGCGACTTGCGGATGGAAGCCTTGCCCGCCTACGTCCAATAAGGCATAATTTCGTTTTACAGTATATGAGTTGTAAGCATGCAGGGGGTCGTTCTAACCCCACCTTTGTATGTAGTGCTTTGTTTATTCTTTGCCCGTTGGCGGTTGTCCATGGTGAGCCCCGAGAGCCTTGCGCATTGGAATTTCTTCGCCGGCCTGGATGAGTCGACGCTGGGGAAACTCGCCTCGCTTGTCAGTCAGCTTCACTTTCCCGAGGGCGAGACCATTTTCCGGCAGGGCGATCCGGCCACCACGCTATATCTCCTGCTCGACGGTTGGGTGGATTTGACGGTGAGTCAAGATGCTCAGGGTGTGCGTCGCGAATTGCTGATGACGCTCACCCAGGGAGAGGTCTTCGGTTGGTCGGCGGTGGTCGAGCCGTATATCTATACCGCCTCGGCGCAGTGCGCCACGCCGGTGACGGTGCTGGCTCTCCCCGGCCCCGATTTGTTGGCGCTGTTCACAGCTGATGCCCAGTTGTGCTACACCCTGATGAACCGCATCTGCCGCGTGATCGCCGGGCGTCTCGAGTCGGCGCGTGCCCAGTTGGTGAGCTTGTTCGTCTCGCGGTGAGAGTACAAGCGGCCGCTTACTTACGCGCGCGGCTCGGTTTGGCGTATCCGAGCCGCGACCATTATCCGAGCCGCGACCGTGAGGGAGCGGTTTGGGCCGCTTGCTGGCACGCGCGGCACGGTTTGGTCCGCTTACTTACGCGCGCGGCTCGGTTTGGCGTATCCGAGCCGCGACCGTGAGGGAGCGGTTTGGGCCGCTTGCTGGCACGCGCGGCGCGGTTTGGGCCGCTTGCTCACGCGCGCGGCTCGGTTTGGCGTATCCGAGCCGCGACCATTATCCGAGCCGCGACCGTGAGGGAGCGGTTTGGTCCGCTTGCTGGCACGCGCGGCGCGGTTTGGCGTATCCGAGCCGCGACCGTTTTTGGGGATCGCGGTTTCAAGAAACCTGTTCCCGTGTGGTATACTACACCGTATGCCATCGGATGCCGTCCGCATACCACCAATACATCCACAACCCCTCCGCCGTTTTCTTTTGTGGCTCGTCCTGCTGTTTCTTACCACAGGGGTGACTCTCTGGCTGGGGCTGCACATCAGGCGACAATTAGCAGCGTATCCCGGCCTCTCGCCCACCGTCTGGCACGCTGCCGACAAGACCTACGGCGTGACTGCCGCGTTGCATGATCTCGCAGGAGCGGAGGTCGAACGCGCGTTGGAGCATATGGCACACTTGGGCTTGGGCTGGCTGCGTCTCCCCTTTCCCTGGGCGCTGATCGAAACGCGACGCGGTCAGTTCGATTGGGCGCGCTGGGACGACGTCGTCCAGGCGGCAACGCGACATCATATCCGCATCCTGGCGCTGTTGGACACGGCGCCGCCGTGGGCACACCCGCCGGGAAGCCCGCTGCACACACCGCCTGCCGAGTTGTCCGACTTCGGCGCTTTCGCCCAAGCTTTGGCACAGCGCTATGGCGCTCATATCGACGCCTATCAAATCTGGGATGAGCCCAATCTCTCCGCCCACTGGGGTGACCGCTACGTTGAGCCGCGCCAGTATGCCCGCCTGCTGCGCGAGGCGGCGATCGCCATCCGCGCGGTGGATACCGATGCGATGATTGTGACCGCTGCGTTGGCACCCACGGTCGAACGCGGGCCGCTCAACCTGAACGAGATGGACTTTCTGGAGCAGCTCTATCAGGCGAATGCAGCGCCGTGGTTCGATGGGGTGGCGGCGCAGCCGTATGGCTTCCGCTCGCCGCCGGATGAACCGCCAGCACCAGAGCGGCTGAACTTCGCGCGCATCACGCTGCTGCGCCGCGTGATGGAACGGTATGGGGACCACGCCAAGGCGGTGTGGATCACCGGCTTTGGCTGGAGCGCGCTGCCTGCGGACTGGCATGGGCAGCCTTCGCCGTGGCCGAGTGTGTCCGCGGAGGATCAGGCGCGTTACACGACCCAGGCGATCGCCCTCGCCCGCGCCCGCTGGCCCTGGCTCGGTCCGATGATCTTCCCGGCCTGGGATGCGCAGGGGCTGGCGCCAGACGACTCGCGCCGCGGGTTGGCGCTGGTGGACGGCAAACACGCGCTGGCGCCGCTGAGCGGATGGCAGGCGAGCGGCCTGCGCGGCGATGTTGCCACGGTCGGCAGCTATCCCGCTATCCATCCTTCTGGCCGGCGCCAGGGGGTGTGGCGTGCTTCCCCGGATGGGTTGGACGTGCCCCGCGACCCACCTGCCGCGCTGGAGATCGAGTTCGAGGGCACGCGGCTCGACCTGGTACTGCGCCGCGGGGAGTATCGCGCACTGTTGTTTATCAGCATCGACGGTCAACCCGCCAATCAACTCCCCCAGCAGGATGGACGCGCCTATCTGTGGCTGTTCGACCCGCTCGAAGAGGTGGCTGAGATCACCGTGGCGCGCTATCTGCCCGACGGGCGTCACAAGGCGACCATTATGGCCGAAGGAGGGTGGTATCAGTGGCCGCTCATCGGCTGGCGGGTCAGCCGTGAGGCAGATGTGCGCGTGCTGAGCATCGGCCTGGCCGTCGCGGGGGCAGCGGTGCTGGTAGCGCTGGGCGGCACGCTCGCGGCGCTGCGCCGTCTGAATTGGCGCGCCTGGGTCATCGCGCTGGAAGTGCGGTATAGAACGCTGGGCACGCCCAAGCAGCTCGTGTTGCTGCTGGGTGCCACCGCCGCTTTCTATTTCGCGCCGAGCACCGCGTTGTCGCTCGCACTCCTGCCGCCCCTGTTTGTGTGCCTACTGCCGCGCCCTGACCTGGGCCTCGCTGTGATCATCTTCACTGTTCCCTTCTTCCTGCTGCCCAAGCCACTCCTGGGGCGCACGATCGCGCTCAGCGAGGTGTTGCTCGTGCTGGTGGCGGTCACCTTTGTCGTGCGGCGCACATGGCGCTTGATGCGCACGCGCCAATCACTGTTGAGGTGGGATGCGGCGGCATGGGCGCTCGTCGGCCTGGGGGGACTGGGTGCGCTGGCCACCGTGTTTCCACCTGCGGAGACAGGTTGGTTGGCGGAGGCGGATTGGTCACTGATGCCGCTCATGCTGCTGCCGCTGGCGGGGACGCTGGCCACTCTGGCCGGTGCGAAACCCGGGCAGTGGCGGCAATCGCCCGGCTGGCAGCTGGATGTCGGCATCGGTGCCCTGGTCGTGTTGGCGCTCCTTGCCAGCTTGGCAGCGCCCAACGTGGGGGTCGCCTTTCACGAGTTCCACGTCGTGGTGTGGGATGCCGCGATCTTCTACGTGTTCATCCGGCGCATCGCGCCCGAGATGGGCAGATTCTCGGATGCGCCTCCCGAGGAGATGAGCGCTTGCAGCCGCTGGCTGGTGGATGCGTTCTGGCTGGGCGCCACGACGATGGCAGTTTATGCGCTTTATCTGTTCTTCTTCACCGAGCACGCCATCACCGCCGAGGGCGTCCACAGGGCGTTGGGGAGCTACGGATCGCCCAACAACCTGGCGCTGCTGTTGGAGCGCGCGGCGCCGGTGTTGATCGCTCAGCTGGCATTCGGATTGAGAGGTTCGCCGGACATCGCGTGGCTACGCGCGAGTACTATCTTGCGGTTGCTGGCATTGGCGTTCCTGTTGCTGGCTTTGGTGCTCACTTTTAGCCGGGGGGCGCTGTTGCTCGGCATGCCGGCAGCTTTGTTGTTCCTGGCTGCGTCGCAGGGCAGACGGGTGTTGGGCATTATGATCGCTGCTCTGGCAGCGTTGGCGGGTGGCATCTTGCCCCTTCTGGGCACGGAGCGGCTGAATTCCCTTTTCGACACCAACGCCGGCACCGGCTTCTTCCGCCTGCGCCTCTGGCAGAGCGCGGTGCAGATGTTGCTGGATCGCCCATGGCTAGGGGTCGGACCGGATAACTTCTTGTATCAGTACCGTACACGTTACATGTTGCCGGATGCCTGGCAGGAGCCCAACCTGAGCCATCCCCACAACATCGTGTTGGACTTTGTCACGCGCCTGGGCATCGCCGGGGTTATTGTGTTGGCCTGGATTCAGGTTGCATTCTGGCGGCTGGCGCTGTCGCTCTACCGTCGCCTGGAACACGGATACGCGCGCGCCACGTTGCTGGGTCTGATGGCCGGCGTGGCGGCCACTTTGGCGCACGGGTTGGTGGATCACGCCTTCTTCCTGGTGGACCTCGCTTTCGTCTTCTGCCTGGTGGCGGCGATTGTGGCGAACGAAGTGGACAGAAGGCAGCCGAACACGGTATAATGGTGCTGCCGATCCCTGGGGGAGCTCTGTATGGCCTCGATCTTCGATCAGCGCACGATGGACTTCATCAGTCATAGTGAAGCGCAGACGCGTCGTCTTGGCGCGCGTTTGGGCGGGTTGCTCCAGGGTGGTGAAGTCATCGCCCTGCAAGGCGCGCTGGGCAGTGGCAAGACGCGTTGGGTGCAGGGACTGGCGCTGGGGTTGGGGGTGCAGGAAACGGTTACCAGTCCCACGTTTACCCTGATCAACGAGTACCATGGCCACCATACGCTTTATCACATTGACATGTATCGAATTACCCAGCTGGCAGAGGCGCTAGATCTCGGCCTGGAAGATTATCTCTATGGCGATGGGGTGTGTGTGATCGAGTGGGCGGAACGCATTGCCACGGCGTTGCCCCGCGATCATCTTTGGATCACCTTGTACCATCTCGACGAAACCAAGCGTCGCGTCGTGATGCATGCCACCGGTGATCGACACTTGAAACTGCTCAAGGAGTTTCAGCGCCTGGCTTTTTCGATGCCTGTCCGCAATCCATCATGATGATTCTCGCGATTGATACTGCCACCAGCTTTGCCGGTCTGGCCCTGTGGGAAGAGGATCACCTGTGGGCCGAGGAAGCTTGGCATACCCGCCTCAATCACAGTGTGGAGCTGATGCCGCGCATCCAGCGCATGCTCGCCACGCACCACCTTACTGCGGAGCGCCTGGCAGCCATTGCCATCTCGTTGGGGCCCGGTTCCTTCACTGGGGTGCGCGCCGGATTGGCCGCCGCCAAGGGGTTGGCGCTGCCTTATCGCACCCCCCTGGTCGGCATCTCCACCTTGGATGTGATTGCCTACCCGTTTCGGCAGTCCGAGCTGCCTGTGTGGGCGATCATTGCCGCCGGACGGGGGCGCATTGGAGCGGCATGTTATCAGCGCCTGGATGATACCTGGAGGCAGGTCGTCGTACCGCAGTTGACCACTTTCGATGCATTGTGCCGTCAGACCAACGTGCCGGCCATCTTCGTGGGAGAGATCTTCGCTGCGGAGGCGGAGCTGCTGCGCAGTCGCCTGGGCGACAAGGCGATTGTGCCCTCACCGGCGTTGCGCTCGCGGCGGGCGGGCTATCTGGCCGAATTGGCAGCGGCGCGCCTGGCGAACAACGATGTGGATGATCTCATGACGTTGGCACCGATCTATTTGCAGACCCCGGAGGGACACGCGTTGGTGCCCGAAGAGGCTGATGTGGGGCGATAAGGTCTCCATGCCACACTCTGATCTGCCGTTCTACGTGCGACCGATGCAGCTGGCCGACGTGCCGGCGGTGATGGCGATTGAGCACACAGCATTCTCATTGCCTTGGCCGGAGGGGGCCTATCGCCACGAGATCACCAAGAACGAGCTGGCGCATTACTATGTGCTGTGCTTTCGCTCCCCATCTGTTCCGCAGAGGACAGCCTCACCTTCATGGTGGAGGCGCATCCGCACCGGCTTCCAGCGAGGGATTGAGCAGCCGCCGGAGGTGATTTTGGGCTATGGTGGCTTCTGGATGATGGTGGACGAGGCACACATCAGCACCCTGGCAATCCGCCAGGATGTGCGCGGGCGCGGGCTGGGCGAGTTTTTGTTGCTTGGATTGCTGGATGAAGCGCGTCGGCTGGGTGCTCAGGCGGCTACTCTGGAAGTGCGCGTCTCGAATATCGTGGCGCGCTCGCTCTACACCAAGTATGGCTTTCGTGAGACGGGGCGGCGTGTCGCATACTATCACGACAACAACGAAGATGCACTGATCATGACGACACCCGTGTTCACGGTGGGCAACTACTGGCAGATGGTCGAAGCGCACCGCGCGGCGCTGATGGCGCGGCTGAGCCAGCAGCTCCAGGATGGCTGGCAGGTGGAGTGAGCCTGATATGTTGTGCAGGAGGTGCAGTTCAATTTGGGGGCGAATGGAAGCGGCGGTCGCAGCGTGGCGATGGTTGTCCGCGCCGCGACCCCGTATCCGCGTCGCGACCGTATAGCCGAGCCGCGACCGTAAGGGGGCGGGTTTGTGCCACTTGCGGACGCGGGTACCGCGGTTTGAATCCCACTCCCCCCAAATGCAGTGTCCCCATCCGTGGGCAGTATCCATGGATATCGAAGCATAAACGCACAAGGTGGAGAAGATGACTTCGGAAATCAACCAGATGGGTTTAGAACAGCTCGTCGAAGCGATCCGCACATGTACACGATGTGCGCTGCATAGCGGGCGCACCAAAGCGGTACCTGGCGAGGGTCCGGACGATGCCATGATCATGTTCATCGGGGAAGGGCCGGGGTTCCACGAGGATCGTCAGGGCCGCCCCTTCGTGGGCAGCGCCGGGCAGTACCTGGAGGAGCTGCTGGCAAGCATCGGTTTGAAGCGAGAGCAAGTTTACATAACAAACGTGGTGAAGTGCCGCCCGCCGGGCAATCGCGATCCGCTGCCCAACGAGCTCCAGGCGTGCAAGCCCTATCTCGACCGGCAGATCGAGCTGATCTGCCCCAAGGTGATCGTCACATTGGGACGGTACTCGATGGCGCGTTATTTCCCTGGCCAGTCCATCAGCCGCATTCACGGTCAGGCGCGTCAGGTGGGGGGTGTCCTGGTGGTGCCGATGTTACACCCTGCCGCGGCGCTGCATCAGCCCCAATGGAAAGCTACCATCGAGATGGATTTCAAGAAGCTGCCGGCGATCATCGCCCAGGCGGAACGTCTCAACCCCTCTGAACCGCCACCTTCGCCGCAACAACTGAGCTTGTTTTGACCCTATCCTCGAGCGATAAGCCCGGTTCTTCTGTGATCAAGGTGATACATTGAACGAAGTGCTACGCATTATCCCGTTAGGAGGCGCTGGAGAGATCGGCAAGAACATGACCGTGGTCGAATATGGCGAGCATGCGCTCGTCATCGACTGCGGCCTTATGTTTCCGGAGAGTGACATGCTGGGGATTGACCTGGTCATCCCCGACATCAGTTA
>JASFBB010000055.1:0-8325 GCA_036172345.1 Anaerolineae bacterium | reverse complement strand
CCTGACGGAGACATATGGCGCCCACGATGTCTTCTGGCAGGTGGCGCAGGCCATCAGCGAGGTGCTGCCCGAAGGGGATAAGGAGAAACAAGCCTTACAGGGGCTCTTGTACGGACGCAAGAGCTACACCCGCAAAGCCCCAGACAGGTTATTGTGAGAGGTGACCTATGGAACCATGGCATCAAGTTGTCGTCCCGCATGAGGATATCCGTCGCGGCCGGTTCGACGAGTCGGTGTTCGCGGCGGATCTGTCAGACGTGCTGGCCGACCGCGGCCCGCTGGAATACCGCGACGCGGCCACCTTTTTCCGCAAGACCTACCCCACGCAGGGGCTGATGGAGCTGCTCTCGGCAATGCTGGGGCGGCTTGCGGGCGCGGGCAAGGGCGAGGCCGTCATCCAGATTCAGACTCCCTTTGGCGGCGGCAAGACCCACAGCCTCATCGCCCTCTATCACCTCTTCAAACACGGCGCGGAACTCACGGCCTCGGAGGCGGTGGCAGAGATTCTCCAGAGGGCCGGGGTCGAGTCGGTGCCTCCGGCGCGGGTGGCTGCCTTTGTCGGCACAGCCGCGGACCCGCTCAAAGGCAAAACGCCGTGGGGCGAGATCGCCGACCAACTGGGAAAGTATACCCAGATGCAGGAGCACGACCAAAAACGGTGTGCCCCTGGCAAGGACCGGCTGCATGAGCTGCTGGCAGACCAGCCGACGCTGATCCTGATGGACGAGATCGCCGAGTATACGGTCAAGGCCAAGAATTTCCGCGAGCAGGTGATGGCCTTTTTCCAGGAACTGACCGAGGCGGTAAAGGTGCTGCCGCAGTGCGCCCTGGTGGTCACGCTGCCCTCCAGCGCGCCCTATGGTGAAGAAGGCGAACGCGCCCTGCATCAGTTACAGCAGATTTTCAAGCGGGTGGAAGCGATCAAGACGCCGGTGGAAGGGGAGGAGATTTATGAGGTCATCCGCCGCCGACTGTTCGAAGGTGCGCCCGACCTGCGAGAGGTGTGCCAAGTGGCCGAGGAGTATTGGGAGCTCTACCGGCGCCTGGGCGATGACGTGCCCAAAGAAGTCCGCGAGCCAGCCTACCGCGAGCGGATGTGCCGAGCCTATCCTTTCCACCCCGAACTCCTGGACGTGCTGTTTGAGCGGTGGAGCACCTTCCCCGAGTTCCAGCGTACCCGCGGCGTGCTGCGGCTGTTGGCGCAGATGGTGGCCGAGTTATATAACCCGCAACACCTCGCGCCGCTGATCCAGCCGGGCCACGTCAACCTGAGCAATCCGGCGGTGCGCGGGGAGTTTCTGCGGCACATCGGCAACGAGTATCAAGGAGTGATTGCCTCCGACATTGACGGGCCGAACGCCAAGGCCGAGAAGATTGATCGCGAGATGGGGTCAGAATATACCCGCTTCGGCATCGCCAGCAGCCTGGCGCGGGCCATATTCTTCGAGTCGTTCAGCGGCGGTGAAAAGCGGGGGGTTGGCATCCAACGCCTGCGAGTGGCGGTCCTGCGCCAGGAAATTCCGGCGGCCATTGTCGCCGATGCGCTGCGGCGCATGGAGGAAGAGTTATGGTATCTGCACGTGGAGAGAGGTACGTATTCCTTCTCCAGCCAGCCCAATCTGAACCGCGTCATCGTCGAAAAGGAGGAAGGGATCGAAGATGAATACATTGTCCAAGAAACCCTGTCCCAGCTGAAAAAGATCGCCGGATCGGAAATGGAGGTGATCCCTTGGCCCAAAGAGACCCAGGATGTGCCGGATACCAAGTCTCTCAAACTCGCCGTGCTCTCACCCGAGCACACGCGGCAGGTCGGCGCTGCCGATTTCGTGGAGGAGTTGTTCCGGAAACATGGCCCGACCTTTCGCATCTATCCGAACACGTTGCTAGTCCTGGCGGCGGATGCAGGCGAGTCCGCCGTGCTGCGGCAGCAGATCAAACGCTATCTGGCCCTGCGTGCCATCGCCGACGACAAGGCGCTGACGCGGCACCTTTCCGAGGAGAACAGGGGATGGTTGGAAGATAAACTTAAGGACAGCGAGAATGGGATCGCCTTCCACATTGTCAGCGGTTACCGCCATCTGGCCAAGGCCGGCGCGGAGGGCGTGAAATGGTTCGATTTAGGCTCGCCCACCGTGGGCGAAAAGGGGAGCCTGGCCCGCCGCGTCTACAACTACCTACGCAGCGAAGAGCTCCTGCTGGAGAAGCTTCCCCCCAAGCGCCTGCTCGAAAAGGCCTTGCGCGCCGAGGAAGCGGAAAAGCCGGTCGACGAAATCGTCGAGGCGTTTTTGAAGTACCCGCATCTGCCAATGTTCAAAGACGAGCAAGAGGTGCGCAAGGTTGTGCACGAGGCTATTGTGCAAGGCGTGAGCAGCGGCCTTTTTGGAGTCAGGAGCGGCGATCGCGTTTACTTCAGGGAGCCGGTGCCGGCCTCGGCGGTGGAATATGGCGCGGTTTTGGTGCGGGAGCCGGCCGTGCCGCCCCCTCTACCGTCCCCGCGACCATCCGAACCGGGGCGCGTGGCTGCAGAGGAGATCCTCGACGCGCTGGGATCGTCTGAGCAAGCCGCCCTCAAGGACGTTTGCCGGCACCTGTGGACACAGCGTCGGGGCGATTTTGAGAACGAGGCGCAGTTTCAGGCCGCCTTCCAGGCGGCGGTCGAAGAAGGTGAGGGGCGCCACATATTTTCATTGGAGACCCGCACGGTGGCCGAGAAACTGGATTGGCCTGGGCTTCTCGAAGTGGCCATCGTCAAAAAGCCCCCAGTCGTGCCTCCACCGCCAGGCGTACAAAGCTACACCTTGCGGACGAAACTGGCGGGGAACAAACTCTCCGATCTCTTGCGCGGTGTGGTGACTCCACTGCTCAATGAAAGCGCCGAACTCGACATCGAGATCTCCCTGCAGGCGCGCTCACAGCCTGGCGGGTTCAAGAAAAGCACACTGGGAACGGTCGAGGAGACGCTAATCCAGATTGGGGCAGAAATCCGAGAGCAATCTCTGTGGGATTAAGTGCCTCGCTCGATTTAAAACCAGAAGCGCCAGAGCAAAAATGATCCAGCTTTTTGAGATACCCACATCAAGAGTAACGGGTCACCTGTCTTGGGAGCAACCACCCCACCACAATTGACCGGAAGACCTTTGATACAGTGAGGAGCTCCTCAACTAGACAAGCTCGAAAGTTGCGCATCCTCGCATCACTAGCAGCGACAACTTGCTAAGTGGACTCCCCCCTTGGAGGGCCTGCGGGGGTTTCGTAAGGTGATTATCAACTACACGATCCCCTTAAAAACAAAAAAGAACCGCTCACGGGAGCAGCTCTATTTTTCGAATATCCTAGCTCCTCGGGTAGGACTCGAACCTACAACCAACCGGTTAACAGCCGGCCGCTCTGCCTATTGAGCTACCGAGGATCATCGCTTTTTATATTATAGGGTAGAGGGGCCAAATTGTCAAATGGGGCATTGGAGGGTGTTGAAAAACATTTTAGTTACCCACTTTATTGACCTATTTTCCTAACAAAATCTGGGCGACCATGGGACTTTTTCAACACCCTCGCATTGAGATCAGAAGCGGGGGGGAAATTTCCTTGACATCGCCATTCTTTATCGTTATAATAAAGGCATCTTGCATTGTGTCATAAGACGTCCTGACAGTCTGTCCCTAACGTTTCACCAAATGGAAGAGCACCCTATATCTGCAAGGATAACCTCCCATGGATCGACGCCTCAGATGGATTGGCTGTCTCATTGGCATCCTGGCAATTTTACCTGTTCTGAGTGATACGGCCACAGCCCAGCAACCCGAATCGGGGATGGACAACGCTGCCTGCCTCGCTTGTCACAGCAATCCGTCTATCACGTATCAATTCCCCTCCGGCGAAGTCTGGCCGCTGACTATTGACCCCGAATCCTTCGGCACCTCGGCGCACGGCCAGAAGGGGGTGCGCTGTACCGCTTGTCACACTGACATCATCGGCTATCCCCACCCGCCGCTGACGGTGGCCAGTCGGCGTTACTATCAGCTAGAGCATTACAGGAGCTGTGAAACGTGTCATCCTCAGGTCTACCGTGAGACGTTGGACAGCGTGCACGCCCGTCAGATTGCCTCCGGCAACTGGGCGGCAGCCATCTGCACCGACTGCCATGATCCCCATCGGACACCCACGCAACCCAAGCGCATCGAGATACCGGTGACATGCTCCAAGTGTCATTCTGTGATTTATAACGAATACCGGGAGAGCGTGCACGGCAAGGCCCTGATCGAGGCGGACAATCTAGACGTGCCTACCTGCACTGATTGCCATGGAGTGCACACGCAGGAGGATCCGCGCACGACACGGTTCCGGCTGAACTCACCCAAGTTGTGTGCCGCCTGTCACGCTGACCCGGACAAAATGGCGAAATATGGCCTCTCCGCCGCCGTGTTCGACACCTACGTGGCCGACTTCCATGGCACCACGGTGATGTTGTTCGAGCGCCAGTCGCCCGACCTGCCCACCAATAAGCCGGTATGCTACGACTGCCATGGGGTGCACAATATGAAAAGTGCCCACGACCCCGAGTCGCAAGTCTACCGTGACAATCTTCTGAAGACGTGCCAGCGCTGTCACCCCGATGCCTCCGAGAACTTCCCGACCGGCTGGCTGAGTCATTACCGCCCGGATGCGCGCAAGTTTCCACTCGTGTTTTTCGTGGATCTCTTCTATAAGATCCTCATCCCCGGTGTGCTCGGATTCATGGGATTATATGTGGTGTTGGACTTTGGCGGCAGGATGACACGACGATGGCGCCGTCGCTCGCACGAGGAGGCCGATTGATGTCTGCCCAGACGCGCTACCCACGCTTCAACGTTTCCCAGCGCATCCAACATTGGGTGATGTTCATCTCCTTCACCGTGCTGGCCACCACGGGGTTGCCGCAGCGCTATGCCCTGTCTCCATGGGCAGAGGCACTCATCCAGGCATGGGGTGGCGTCGAAACGACGCGTATCATCCATCGAAGTGCGGCAGTTGTCTTCATCTTGGTGACTATATATCACTTCTTCCATTTGATGTATAAGCTGTTCGTCGAACACGCCCGCCCCGCCATTCTGCCTAGCCCCCGCGACTTCACCGACTTCCTGCATATGGTGCGTTATCACTTGCACTTGACGCACGAGCATCCCTGCCTGCCACGCTACAACTTTGTGGAAAAGATCGAGTATTGGGCACTGGTCTGGGGTTCTATGCTTATGATCGTCACCGGTTTTCTGTTGTGGAACCCGGTCTTCGCGACACGGCTGCTACCCGGCGAGATCATCCCAGCAGCCAGGATGGCCCATAGCGCCGAAGCGTTGCTGGCAGTGTTGGCCGTGGTCATCTGGCATTTTTACTCCGTCCACCTCAAGCGCTTCAACCGCTCTATGTTCGATGGCACGCTCTCGCGCGCGGAGATGGAAGAGGAACACGCCGCCGAACTGGAAGAGATCGAAACCGGGTGTGTGCTCCTCGAGCCAACCGAAGCAATCCAACGGCGCCAACGCCTCTTCTTGCCGGTAGCTTCGGTGTTAGGGTTGGGATTGTTGGGGGGATTGTATTGGTTCGTGACCTTCGAACAGACCGCCATCACCACCGTTCCACCTGCCGAGACGATGCAGGCGTTCGTGCCTGCTACGCCAACTTCCACCAACACGCCGACGGTGACGCCGACCCCAACGCACACACCGACGCCGCCTCCCACACCCAGTGGCGTCATTACCCAGCGACCGTTGGAAGTGACTCCCACGCTCAGCCGTCAGACTCTGTTGAGCTTGATGGTGATCCCGCACCCATTGGAAGGCCATGAAGACTGTCTCTTGTGCCATGGTGAAGGAAAGCTCAACCCCTATCCGCCTGATCATGTGGGACGTCCCTCCACCACCTGCCTGATCTGCCATGGCACTTCAGAAGAAGAGGAGCATTTGCCCGCCACAGTCAAACACGACCTAGCAGGCCGCCAGAACTGTCTGATGTGCCACGCTGTGGACTTGTTGCCCCCCAGCCACAAGACGGGAGGGTTTTCCAACAGCGATTGCCTGCTATGTCACGTGCCGCTGGATCAGCGCTCTGTCGTTCTCGCGACACCCTCACCCACTTCCATCGCTACACCTGAACAGGGAACTGGCAGCACGATCAGCACCATCCCCCATCCACTGGAGGGCTATGAAGAATGTCTGATGTGCCATAACACAGGTGGGATGAAGCCTTTCCCAGAAAGCCACACCGGATTCGCCCAGGAGACATGCCTCACCTGTCACAAGCCCCAGTGAGCATGAAAGAGGGGAGAGAAACCCTTTATAGGCCGGTTTTGAGGCCCACGGTGACGGTGTCGTAAATCTGCTGTGCTCCACCCCATCTTCGCCGTCACAACCGAGCCTTGACTGGCATGGGGCAGGGGCCATCCACTTTAGAGAGCGCTGAGGACGTAAAGGTTCTTCATCCTCCGCAATTTCTGGACGCTCAACAGGGTCCCAGCTGCTTGCTGACGCGTGTGGCCCGGTTTGTGTGGCTGCGGGACACGCGATCGCAGGGACGATCGATCGACCACAGTATTGAAACAATCGATCTTCTTCCGTAAAAAATTGCTATTTTGCTTGACATAAGCCCAACATGTGTGCTATACTACATAGAGGGAAAAAATCAGCCCCTTGCCATTCCCGCTCACAACACCAGGAGATCTAAACTGGGGTGAAGGATTTTTGCCCGCGTGACGGTTTATAGCTAGGATGGGAGAAACGACCATGAGCACGAAATCCACCGGCCCGAAAGGCGCACCCTTGTTTGTCCGAATCCTCCTGCTCTTGTTACTGCTTATTCTTATGCTTCTGCTGGTGGCTTATGCTGCGCTGCGTAGTGTGCCTCCTGAGGCATTGCGCCAGCTGCTTGGCATGACGACTACACCGTCCGCGACGGCTGTGGTCTCCGCCCCGAGCACACCGACATTGCCTAGCACACCGAGCCCGACATCCACGCCAGTGGTCATTGTGGGCACTGTGCCAATCGAAGAAACGGTAACACCGGTATCCGCGGTTACCGTGACTGTTACCGTTGCGCCTACGTCAACGCCGGAGGCTGTTGTCGTCATGCCCAGCCCAACGCGGCCGAGCACTGCCACACCCACGTTGATCCCGCTGACCGTTGTCCCGTCGCCCACCGTAACATGGCCTGCCACTGCCACGCCCACTGCCACTCCGACGCCCCTCCGCCTGGCGGTCACGCCTTCGGCATCGCCGGTCGGTGCTGAGGTGGGCATCGTGGCCGAAGAGGTGTCGCCGACGGTTGTCACTGCCGCTCCCCCATCCCTTACACCGCTGCCTCCCCCCACCGTACCGCCACTCATCGTGCCCCGCGTCACCATCGCCGAGGTGATGCGCAACGGTGACTTCAGCGGCGAATTCTTGCGCGGTGGGGTCGCCAGCGAATGGGAGGTCTTCCATAATGGCGCTGCCACCTTCTGGTGCTACCCCGACACTCTGCGAACGATCACAGGTGAGGTACTTCGCTCCCAAACTCTGCATATCCACGGCGCCGATCTCCCTGACCGCTACTTGGGCATCTACCAGACCGTTGACGTGGTGCCGGGCGGGGTCTACACCTTCACTATAGCCGGCCTGGTGCGCACCCCGCAGGGTGACGTGCAGCAGACCGGTTACGGCTACCGAATGCAAGTTGGCTTCGATCCGCGAGGCGGGAACAATTGGCAAGATGTCGATTCCTGGATCGAGCTGCCATGGGATGAGCAACCGCGTGACCGGCCCTCGCACCGCACGGAGGTCTTCACCACGAATATCACAGCAAGCCAGCCACAGCTGACCGTCTTCATCCGCGCGTGGAAAAAATGGGCGGATGCGGGCGAAGGGATGTATGACATCACACGCGTGAGCTTGGTCGGACCCGTGGTGACTATGGTGCCACCGGCGCCCGCGGCCATCGTGCCACCGACCCTGCCATCTGGGATCACACCCCTTGTCGTTGCTACCCCATCGCTATTACCACCTAGCGCCACACCGACATCACCCACACCGCTGCCTGGGGCCACACCGCTCGCCGTTGTCACGCCAGCGCCGCTGCCACCCAGCGCCACACCAGCGCCACCCGCACTGATTGTTTCGCCGACGCCACCACCCATGCTCACACCGCCCGCTGCTGCGGCGCTGCCGACCCCGGCCGTGCCGGTCACCGGCGACACGCTGCTGACGCTGTGGGATGCTCAGCGCACTGCGATCACCGCGCTGTTGGTGGTATTGCTGCTATTGGGCGGTCTGTTATACCACCGGCGTCCCTGGTCGCAGCGCTAACGTTGCGCTCGAC
>JASFBB010000054.1:0-2498 GCA_036172345.1 Anaerolineae bacterium | reverse complement strand
ATGGAACGATTGCCTTTGAGAAATGATAACTCTGGGGAGAATGCACTGCTTTTGGACGGTATCTTGATCCGATGAAAGCAAGCAACGAATCGGCGCTCCATCTCCACTCCCTCAATTCAGCGCGCTTCCTGATTCTCTGGTGCTCTGTAGGGTTATTGTTGGTGGCTTTTCTGTTCCGCGTGGATCGAGTCGTAGCGCGTGTGTTTCATGTGGATGAGTATATCAGCATGCTAGCGGCACAGATGACAGCAGTCAAAGGAACGCCCGTGCTGCCATCTGGGATTTGGTATCCGCAAGGTTTATTGACCTCGTATTTGGCGGCGCCCTTTGTCTGGCTGAGCACTGGGGTACAAGAAGAGCTGCTGCGTTGGCCCTCGTTGCTGGTGGGGATGTTCATAGTGGCCAGCTATTATGTGGTGGCACGTCGTCTGTTTGCCTCGCGCGCAGCTGGGCTCTTCGCTATGGCGTTCGTCGCGCTGGACGTGTTGATGATCCTCTGGTCAAGCCGGGTGCGTATGTATGCGCTGGCGGGTCTGCTGGCGTTATGGGCACTCTACTTCGTCATTCGCGGTGTGGTACACCATCCTAGGTCGACTGCCTGGCTGGCTGCCGCTGTGTGTTTCCTGGGTGCTGTGATATCCCATTCTGTCATCATCGTTGCGATGCCGATGTGGGGATTGGCAGTGTTGGTCACAGTGTGGCTCAAGGGCGAACGTCCAAGCGCTGGGGGCGTAAGAACCGCTCTGCAACGGGATGGGTTCGCCTGGATTGTCATCATTGGGGTGGTATTGATCGCCCTGGCATTTGGAATGGTCGGTCAGGAAGCCTTCTTGACACCGGAGCAGAGGAGCAGAGATATCCAGTTGATCGATTTTGCCGCGTTAATCGGCAAGTTTTTGTCGCCTGGGATCAGCTGGCAGCGGGTGGATGACTTCATCTACTATTTTACGTCAGAGGTTTACGCTCCGCTGGCGGTGCTGGCGAGTGTGGCTGCGCTGATGGCGCTGGTGGCAGTGGTGCGAAGGCGTTCGACATCACATCAGCTTGCCACGTTATGTTTATTTTTCATCTTTTTACTCACCATCGCCGGGCTGGGTTTCCTGGTCACCTCGACGTGGCGGAAGACGCGCTATCTTTTCATTCTGTGTCAGCCTGCCTTCATGTTGTTGGCAGCTGATGGGCTGGCGCGGTTGGGCGCGCTGGCCGGGTCCCGGTTACAAGTGCGTCCACGTTGGCTCTCGGATGTCGGAGCACTCATAGGTGTGGCGCTTATCGTGGTTGTGTGGGGCTCTGATGCATGGAATGGGCTGGGAACACGTGGCACAGGCGATTACGATGCGGCGTTCGCTTGGGTGAAGGAGCAGTGGCAGGAAGGTGACCGTGTGATGACGGTGCATCCCTCGGCGGCTTATCTCTATCTGGGGCATGTGGATTACTATGCGGCGGGAGAACGAGCGCGGGTGCTCTATGACGAGGAAAGCGAAGAGACGGTGGACCGCTATGTGGGGGCGACATTGGTCGATTCGGTGGAGGCGCTCAATCGGGTGTTAGCTGAGTCGGCAGGGCGCTTGTGGTTCGTGGTCGATCGCAAGCGCCTGTTTCGTCGCTATAATCCGTTGTTCACGCAGCAGTCCTTTGCCCAGATGGAGGTTGTCCATCGTAGCGGTGATGTGCTCGTGTTTCTCAGCCACCAATATCCATATCCCTTACCTGAGCAACCCGCGAGGGAGATTTTGGCCCGCTTCGACGATCTTGTCGAGCTGGGTGGTTATTCCGTCGACTTGAGAGCATTGGCACCGGATAACTCGGTACCGTTGGTGCTCTACTGGCGTCCTCTGACTGCTGATGTGCCGCGACCTTTCAAGGTGTTTGTGCAACTGAGAAATGAGTATAATGAAATCGTCGCCCAGGCAGATCACTATATTTTAGAAGGACTGCTCAACAGAGACACGTTGCGCGATCTGATAGGACAGGGGGAGTGGTTGCGTGACGGTGTGCGGCTCTTTATACCTAACCCGTTGCCACAGGGTCACTACCGATTGCTGGTCGGTTTATATGACGAAGCGACGGGTGAGCGGGTGCCGGTACAAGCAGACACAAGTGGTGAGAACGCTGTGGTGCTCACACGGTTTGATCTCCTATGACAAAAGAAACTTGGCGTCGGGCGACCGAGTGGGGGGTACCTGTTTTTATCTTCACTGTTGCTCTAGCACCTCGGCTGCCCGGACTGGACCGCTTCCTCACCACAGATGAACCCTTTTTCATTCAGCAGACAGTGATCGTCGTAGATGCTCTCCTGCGGGGAGACTTTCGTTCCACCTATTGGAACTTCTATCCCGGACTAACGATCACCTGGCTGGACGGATTGGGGATGCTGTTCCGATGGCTCTGGACTGGCACGGCGGAACCGTTTGTGCAGTTTATGCAGCGCGATGTTGTCGATCTGATCGGTGCTGTGCGCCTTCCGTATGCGATTTTGGGTGCCCTCTATGCAGTTG
>JASFBB010000053.1:0-9480 GCA_036172345.1 Anaerolineae bacterium | reverse complement strand
CGAGGGTCAACTAAACCCAACCGACGTGTGACACGATAGATGTGTGTATCAACGGGAAAGGCAGGCCGACCGAGTGCAAACAGAAGCACGATCGCTGCTGTCTTGGGGCCGATGCCTTTGATCTGCATCAACCACTCTTTAGCCTGTTGCGTCGGCATATCCTTAAGAAAGTCTAAATCGAGCGTACCACGCTGGGCTGTGATGAATTGCAGTGCTTGCTTGATACGCGGTGCCTTCTGTGGCGCCAGACCAGCAGGGTTTATGGCCGCTGCGATCTCCTCAACTGGGGCGTCGCGCACCATCTCCCAGGTAGGGAAGGTGGCACGCAATCGGTTGAACGCCCGATCACGGTTTCCATCGTTAGTGTTTTGGCTCAGGATAGTGCTGACCACCTCGGAGATAGCGTCCAGATGAGGTCGCCGAGTGGGTTGACCATATGCCTGGATCAGCTTTTCGTGGACGACATGTGCCTTGGCGCGCAGATGAGCTACCTTCTCATTCTCCCCTTTCATCCCAATACACCTAGATGTTTCTGTTATCCTGAGCTCTTATGAGACACAAGACAGATGGATTGCTGTGCCGTTCATAAACTATCACACCCCGCTGTGCAACGATGCGGGGTGTGGTGAAATCCCTCTTCCTCAGAGCGAACTATCTATGTTTCCTAACTATTTGTCCTGCAGCGCTGCTACGCCGGGGAGCACACGCCCCTCGAGAAACTCCAGCGAGGCACCGCCGCCAGTGGAAATATGGCTGAACTTATCAGCAAGCCCACTCTTCTCAACCGCCGCTGCGGAGTCGCCGCCGCCTACAATGGTTGTGGCGCCTTGCAGACCCGCTAACACTTTGGCAATGGCAAAGGTGCCTTCAGCAAAGCGCGGGAATTCGAAAACCCCCATGGGCCCATTCCAGACAATGGTCTTTGCCCCTTGCAAGCGATTGCCGAAATGCGCTACTGTCGCCGGTCCGATATCCAGGATGCGCCAGCCAGCAGGTACTTCATTTACCGCTACCACCTTGGACTGAGCATCCGCTTCGAATCGATCTGCTACAACACAATCCACCGGCAGGACAAGCTTGTCACTCCCCTCACGGAGCAGCTCACGGGCAGTGTCCAACGCCTCATTCTCAACCAACGAATCGCCCACGTCATAACCTTGGGCTTTGAAAAAGGTGTTGGCCATCCCTCCACCGATGAGCAGTGTGTCTACCTTGCTCAGCAGGTTGCGGATTACAGCGATCTTATCGGAGATCTTGGCGCCCCCCATAATGGCCACGAAGGGCCGTTCCGGAGAGGCCAGTGCCTTGCCCAGGTAATTGAGCTCTTTCTCCATCAAGAAGCCGGCCACCGCGGGCAAAAAGCGTGCCACACCTTCGGTGCTTGAGTGTGCCCGGTGAGCCGAGCCGAAGGCGTCGTTGACGTAAATATCTGCCAGCCTAGCCATGCCCTGCGCCAGCTCCAAATCATTCTTCTCCTCACCGGCATAGAAACGAGTGTTCTCTAGCATGATCACCGATCCCGGCGCGGCAGAAGCCACCGCTTTCTCCACCTCTGGCCCTACACAGTCATCCAGCTGGATCACCGGACGCTTGAGCAGCTCGCTTAGCCTTGCCGACACCGGCTTCATGCTAAATTCGGGCGAGGGACCACCTTTGGGCCGTCCCAGATGACTCATCAATATGACCGTTTTTGCCCCGTGATCGAGCAGGTACTGAATGGTGGGCAAAGCAGCAACAATACGACGATCGTCCGTGACGAGCCCGTTCTTCAGCGGGACGTTGAAATCCACGCGTACCAAGACACGCTTGTCTTTCACGTCGATGTCACGAATTGTTTTCTTATTCATTGGTATACCCTGTCAGAATCTACATATTCGATGTTCTCCCTCTCCAGGATAGCTGGAGAGGGAGAACAAGGCAAGAACCTCCGAAGGTGAACAGTGACTACATTTTGCTCGCAACCAACTTGGCCAGGTCAGCCGTGCGGCAGGAATACCCCCATTCGTTGTCGTACCAGGCCACCACCTTCACCATATTACCCTGACCACCCAGCACCTGAGTGAAGGGCAAATCCACCAGGCTGGAATGCGGGTCACCCTTGAAGTCAATAGATACCAAAGGCTCATCTATTGCGGCCAGGATACCCTTAAGTGGGCCCGCTGCTGCGTCGCGGAATGCCTGACGCAGCTCCTCTGTGTTGGCCTCTTTTTCCACCAGGGCGGTGAAGTCCACCACGGACACGGTAGGAGTGGGGACGCGCAATGCATAACCGTCAAACTTGCCCTTTAGATCAGGAATGACCAGCGCCACGGCCTTGGCAGCACCTGTAGTGGTCGGGATAATGCTCAATGCAGCGGCACGCGCACGACGCAGATCTTTATGAGGCAGATCCAGAATGCGCTGGTCGTTGGTGTAGGCGTGCACAGTGGTCATCATCGCCTTCACAATTCCATATTTTTCATGCACGACCTTTGCCGCTGGTGCCAGGCAGTTAGTGGTACAAGAAGCGTTCGAGAGGATATGATGCGCCGCCGGGTCATATTCCTCATCATTGACTCCCATCACGATTGTCTTGTCCTCACCCTTGGCGGGGGCGCTGATGATCACCTTCTTCGCGCCAGCGTCGATATGCTTTTGTGCATCCTCGCGCTTGGTGAAAAGACCGGTTGATTCGATCACGATGTCCACACCCAAGCTGCGCCATGGTAGGTTAGCGGGATCCTTCTCCTGGAGCACTTTGACCAGCTTGCCGTTGATCCGCAGGCCACCCTCAACCACTTCCACGGTGCCGTCGAAGCGGCCATAGTTGGAGTCATACTTGAACAGATGAGCCATAGTGGGCAGATCGCCGATGTCATTGACGGCAACTACCTCCAGATCGTTGGGGTAGTATTCACCGATCGCTTTGAGCACCTGACGACCAATGCGACCAAATCCGTTGATTCCTACTTTGGTAGCCATAATGAAACTCTCCTTCACACAATATTGAATGTTTTATCTCAATCCGCCAAAAACCTTTGCGGAATCATTCGCTCACAACCGGTCCGCGAGGCCGTTTCTCATACCAGTTCATAAGCACGCGGGCCAGTTTGTCAGGGTGATGTCGCCACGGGTGTTGCTCATCCACAACATCCGCTGCGATCACGTGGTATCCTGTCCCCAACGGTTTGCGCAGCACCACCTGCTGAAAATTCCAGCGAGGCGGAGGATTGTCCACCAGATTGCTGTTCACTAACACGTAATGGAACAACCCTGGTCCGGTATGTCGCTCTAATGCTGCTACGTGATCTTCCACTTCAAACCCTTCTGTCTCGCCAGCCTGCGTCGCCACATTGCAGACGTACACTTTGAGCGCCGTGCTGGCCCGAATCGCGCCCACGATATCCTCCACCAGCAGATTGGGCAACACACTGGTGAACAAGCTACCCGGGCCGACTACGATCAAATCCGCTTCCAGAATAGCACGCACTGCAGGAGGATAAGCGGGCACATTATCCGGCTGTAGGTACACCCGTTCAATGGGACGACGAGCCTCTGGGATGGCACTCTCACCGGATACGACACGGTTGCCGGACATGTCATCCCTCAACTCAGCACACAACTTGACATCCTCCAGAGTCGAGGGGACAATTTGTCCTCGAATGGCAAGTACCCGCCCTGACTCCACGAGTGCCTTCTCGAAGCTTCCCGTCACGCCGGTCATAGCTGTGATGAACAGATTGCCAAAGCTATGGCCATCCAGCGCACTGGCACCAACCTCTCCGGCACGGGAAGGGAAACGATATTGGAAGAGCTGAGTGATCAGCGCCTCATCGTCGGCCAACGCTACGATGCAATTGCGGAAATCCCCTGGCGGAGGCACTCCCAGATCACGGCGCAGCCTTCCAGAGCTGCCACCGTCGTCTGCTACGGTGACGATGGCAGTGATATTATCAGTATAGTGCTTTAAACCACGCAAAAGCGTGTTAAGTCCGTTACCGCCCCCGATCACCACCACCTTGGCACCCCGCTGCCTGAGGCGATGGCGATAAAGTGTATCTACCACGCTGGCACCACTTGGGGGCACAAAAGCGCCCAGTAAAGCACGGTTAAATTGGTAAATTGCAACTGCTGCTAGACTCAGACCAATAAGAGCAATACCAAATGAGCGCGCCCAACCAGGCAAGAACGCCAAGGTGAGCATCTGCCATATCGACCACGAAATCCGTCCAGAAGTATAAAGGTCATACAGTAAACACGCGACTCCCAAACCCAGGAACGCTATCCCAATCAGCAACAATGCAAGCCAGCGTTTGACCCCTAGGCCCGGATATAACCACTTTCGAGCGGAGCCCACCTTATGGCCCATAGCTCTCCGCCTTCCAAGCTGGTGAGCTTCCAATTGCGAGGTAGATTATATCCAGATCTCGCGCTTCAGTCAAAGAAACCAGAAAGATGTAGAGATCATCGGAGTTGGAGACTCCTCCCTCGCGGCCCAACAGAGAACCGAAGGAAGGAGCCTCTCAACCTTATCTCTTACTTACTAAACCGCTCTGCTAGGGTGTGATGGTGAAAGTCATACCATCCGTGCGCCCGAACACCTCAGGGAAGTACATCTCATAGGCGTGTGTCGGGATGATGTGGAACTCGCCCGGCAGACTGGCGCGGATGAGATAGGTGTATTCGTAGCTGCCGCGCGGAAGGTATGTGGCGAAAAGCACCGCCTTCTCATCGCGCATCTCGCTGTGGCTGAACCACCACCAGCCGTATTCGCCACCCCACGGATTGCGGCGGTCGGTGCGCCGCAGCTCCGGCGCCTGGCCCACCACGCTGGTGGTCTTGAGGCTCTGATCTACTCCCTCGGCGCCGGCAGGGAAGGGGTCTTCCACCACCATATAATGCAGATCGTTGGGCGCAATGATGGTGAGCTGGACACGAATCACATCTCCCACCTTAGCGCGGTCGATCGTGGCACAGCGTTCGCGCGTCACATCGCAGCTGGCCAACGTATATCGGCGACTGACCAGGATGCCGCGGTTGAGCGCTTTGACATCTTCGACCGATTTGAAGAGGCGCAGATACATGCTGTAATACAGCCGCCCTGTGCCCTTCGCCTGACCTTGGGGAGCGGTCCGTTCCACGACGACCCGATTGATCGCATCCACGAGTAAGCGGGCAACTTCGAACTGGAGCTGTTGGGTCTCGGTCAGATTCTCAGGGGTCACGCTGCCTTGCCCTAACGGCTGCTCGTTGATCCACACACGCCAGTCGTACCGTCCCTGCAGCTCACCAGTCACCTTCATCCAATCGGTCAGCGCGATGATCGCCCAGGCGTTTTCCTGGGTGGTCTCCCAGAAGCCCTCTTTGCGCACACTCATCAGCCAACGCACGGCATTGGTCGCCAGGGGGTTGCCGCTGTCCAGCCGTGCCAGCGTTGCCAGGATGATGGCGGTCGAGCGGATATCCGTGTTCATCGCGTAATAGTCGACTTCTGCCTCCTCCCAGTGGGCGCCGGTCGCGCTGATGATGGCCGCATTGGTGATGTCCGAGAGCAGCGTGCGGAGGCGCGTGTCGTCCTCCGGCTGCAACAGCGCCAGTGCCATCGCCAGAAAAGCTTTGCCGAAGGCGTCGAGCGTGTCCCGATGCTCGAACAGCACCACGGCACGTGCCAGGTGGCTGAGTCCGGCCTCGGCCAGCACGTAGAGGATGAACGCCTGGCGATTCGCCTGCCAGAAGGTGGTGCCGTCTTGGATCGGCTGCAGCACACCCTCCAGAAAGTCGGCCGCGCGGCTCATCACCTGTTCGTCCACCACAAAACCGGCACGCGCCGCCTCGACCATGCCCAAGAGCACATAAGCGGTCAGGAACGGATTGGACTCGTCCGCGACCCACCAGCCCCAGCCGCCGTCGTAACGCTGCTGGTTGTACAGGCGCTGCAACCCGACGCCCACCAGGCCGGGCAACGCCGTCTCCAGGTCCGGCCGTTCCAGCCCTAGCTCTTTATAGGCGCGGTAGGTCATCACGTTGGGCAGAAAACGGCTCACCGTCTGTTCGGTGCACTCATACGGGAAGTGCTCGAGAAACTTCAGGCCCTTGACTATGCCGGCTGCCAGAGAGGGGTCGATCTGCACCGTCAGTTCACCCTGGGAAGGATCGTAGCGGGCCGGCAGCGCCACACCTTCCAGGCGGCTGCCGTCTTGCTCCAGCTGACCGGCGGTGGCGACCACTTCGGGGGTGCTGTAGCGGTAAACTGGCAAGGAAAGCTCTAACGCATCGGTCAGGCCGGCGGCACGGGCGCCGAAGAGCAGCCGTGCCTGGGGCACGTTGCCGGCAACCGCCGTCCAGGTGACGCGCACGCGGTCACGCGCCGGAACGGTGACCTTCTGCAGCGTGTCACCGCTCACCTGCAGTCCGTTCGCCTGGATGACCACTTCGGCGTCGAGTGGCTGATCGGTGTTGTTATTGACCACCGCTCCCAACTCGACATGGTCATTGACCACCAGGAAGCGCGGCGTCACCGGCCGCACCAGCAGATCCTTGGTGCTGACCACATCGACGCTGGACTGACCGACCAACGTCTCAGCCGTGACGCCCCAGCTGCTCAGACGCCAGGTGGTCAGGTTGTCCGGGAGCACGATCTGCACCGTCGTCTTGCCGCTAGAGTCGGTGCGCACCACCGGGTTCCAGTATGCTGTATCAGGGAAGCGGCGACGCACCACGCCGAAGCCTTCCCCGCCACCACCGCCTTTTGCCCCCGGCGCGACCGCCAGATTGATCCGATCCACCGAGAGGGTCAATCCGCTGGCCGTGTGCACCCCCAAGCCACGCTCACGCCAGAAGGTGCCGATCATGTCCGGCGGCTGATCGGCCAGTGACAGGACAGACAAATCCACCAGACTGAGCGTCAATTCCGCCTCTACCGGCCGTCCGCGACTGTCGGTGGTGGTGATTTCATACGTCACTGTCTCGCCCGGCTGGTAGTGCTGATCAGCCGGCTTGTCCGGTTTCATAGTGATGGTGAGTTCCTTCTCCGCGGTGTCGATGGCCAGCTGCGCATACCCGAGCTTGAAACTGGGCAGCGGATTGGACTCATCCTCACCTTTGACGATCATGACCGATACAAAGACGTTCGGGACCAAGTCTTCGGTAATCGGGATTTGAATCTGCTCGCTGTTGGTCTTCAGCGTCTGCACCCAGTGACGGTAGATGTGACCGCGTTCCACTGTGATGAGCGCCTGCACCTCGCCCTGATAGGGATGCGGGATCAGAATGGTTGCCGTGTCGCCGACGCGATATTGCTTTTGGTCGGCCACCAGCTCGATGCGGTCGTGGTTTTCCTGACGCCAGTTGATGAACTCGGCGCCGCTGACCCACATATATGTAGCGCTGCTGACTAGGTTGCCCTTTTCATCTATGCCACTGGCGTGGACACGGTAGATGCCCCCCTTCTGCGGCGTGAAACGCAGCGTCGCCGCGCCCTGGGCATCAGTGGTGACCGTGGTGGTGTAGACGGGCACGTCCTCCACCGTGCTCTCCCAATAGTAACGGCCGCCCTCGCCCAGCTTGCGCACGCTGTACCAATTGTGCTCCGAGAAGACCACCGTCAACGTGCGCTCGGGTGAAGGATTGCTCTCCCAATCCACCGTGATAATGTCGACAGCACTCTCTCGGTTCACCTGCCCCACATACTCCGTCGGGCGCAGGCCAATGTAAAAGGTGCCCTTGTGGACGACCGCCTCGGTGCGGTTGCTGACTTGCTGGTCGTTGACGTCAGTGACGGTAACCTCCAACGTGAACAGCTGGCTCATCGTGTACTTGGCGATGTCCGCCTCCAGACTGAAAGTGAAGCGACCCTCCTTGTCGGTCTTGCCCTCACCTTCTGCGATCACCTCGCCATACCCCCCATAGTATTCTCCACGGCGGCTCCAATCGTAATCGGAGAATTCCCACCAGCCCCGGCCCTGATAGGCAAAGCTGCGGTCGGCGGATAATACGCTCCAGCGCACTTGTGCATCGGACACAGGGCCGCCGAAATAGTAGCTCGCCTGGGCAGTCACATTGATGCGGTCACCCTGTGCATATTCGGGCCGATTGGTCTGCACGCTGACCTGGAACTCCGGCCGGCGGTATTCGGCCACCTGGAAGGAAGTGGAGAAATATTCGCCTCGGTGGATCGCCTCTAATGTGTAGCTGCCGAGCGCAGCTTCATCGCCCAGCTGAAACTCCCCATGGAACGTCCCCATGTCGCTAAGCCGCTGACTTGCCTGATACACCACCGTGCCCTGCGGGTCATAGATGGTTAGCTGGAGTGCGTCCTCTTGGCTCGGGATCGTGTAGTGCGCATCATCGTCATCCCGGACGATGCCTTTGAAATAGACCTTCTGGCTCGGGCGGTAGATGGTGCGGTCGGTGAACAGGTAGCCGACCACCGGGTGGACGTAGTCCTCCACCGGCAGGCTGAATTCCCACGGGGAGACACCATCGCTCCATTGATTGATGGCTACAGCAAAACGGTCATCCGGCCGGTCGGGGTCGCCGGCAAAGGCATAGACCGACTTCCACGGTTCGATGGGGGTATGCCGCTCGGCGACGAAGACGCCATCCGCACTGGTCTTGCCCTCATCTAGCAGATTGCCCTGCTTATCGTAGATGCGGATCGGGAGGTCCGCCACCGGCTGGCCGGTCTTCAGGTCGGTGGCCCATACCAATGCATCGGTGGCGGTGGTCTTAAAGCTCAGGTTGAGGTTCGAGACGATCAGAATTTGCTTCTGGTTGGGGAGCCAGCCAAAATCGCGTGCTTCGGGATAGACAGCCTCCGGCGAGACTTGCGCTTTCAGGAAGTAGATGCCCGGAGCTAGACGTGCACTCTTCTCTCCTGCCAGATTGGTGGCATAGATGACGCTGCTGTTCAGCTCTGCCTCCACATCCAGCGACCAGGTGCGCAGCAGATCGCGCCGATTGCCCTCGTAGCCATCCCAGAATTCCCAAGAATCCTCGCCTGTGGCTTGCAAGAAGTCGTTCATCCGCATCCGGTACAAGGCGAAATCGACCTGGCTGATGTTGCGCACCAGCACGTGGGCGACGGTCGGGGTGTAGGCCAGGAAGGTTCCTACTTTGTAGGGTGCATATAAATAGACAGTTGGGCCAGTAGCGCGCGTGCGCCAGCGCACCACGGTATCCCGTCCCAGTTTCTGGCCATCGCGCCCCTCGATGTTGCGGCTGAGCACCATCTGATACTCGGTGCTCGGCTTCATCTGGAAGGAGATCCGCAGCTGGGTGTTGTTGCGCCACCAGTGGGTATACACCTCGGTGGGGGTGATGGCGGGTGTGATGGTAAAGTTGCCGTTGATCGAATCGGGGTTCATCGGACTGGAAAAGGTGACCTCCAGCCCATCCCACAGATCGGCCGCTTCCTCTCCATCGGCTGGGTTCGTGCTGACGATGCGCGGGTACTCGATGGTGGTGAAGCTCCAGGTGTAATCTTCCGCCGTGCGCCCGGTG
>JASFBB010000052.1:0-10163 GCA_036172345.1 Anaerolineae bacterium | reverse complement strand
TTCGGGCTGGCGCAGCTCTATCAGCTGCGCGGACGGGTGGGGCGCGGCGCCGTGCGCGCCTATGCCTACCTGCTCACGCCGCGCAACATGGAGATCGGTGAGGCGGCGCGCAAACGCCTGGAAGCCATCGCCGAGGCGAGCGACCTGGGCGCCGGACTGCGCATCGCTATGCGTGACCTGGAGATGCGCGGTGCCGGTGACATCCTCGGCGACCGACAGCATGGACACATCGCCGCGGTGGGCTTCGACCTCTATACGCGCCTGCTGGCGCAGGCCGTGCGCCAGCTGCGCGACGGGCGCCAGCTGCCTCAGCCGGAGGGGGAAGAGACGCTCGCCTATCTGGAGCCATTGCAGGAAGGCGTCCAGATCAGCCTGCCCTTACAAGCGTATCTGCCGGAGGACTACATCCCGGATGCCACGCTGCGTCTGCGCCTTTACCGGCGTATGGCGGGCATGCTGAGCCTGGCCGATGTGGAAGCGATGGCGCAGGAGCTGCGCGACCGCTTCGGTGAGCTGCCGTCGCCGGTGTGCAACCTGCTCTATCAGCTGCGCCTCAAGGTGCTGGCGCTCGAATCCGACGTGCAGTCTATCAGCGTCGAGGCGGGCCAGCTCCTCATCAAGGCTGAGGGGCTGGAGCACCTCAACCGCGAGGCGTTGCAGCGCCACGTGGGCGCCGCGGTGCGCGTCTCGCGCCGTCAGATCTGGCTGCCACTGCACCCCGATGCAACCGTCTGGCAGGCGGAGCTGGAGCGCGTCCTGCGCTTGATGCACCGCATGCTGCACGACCCAGGACGATAGATAGTACTCAAGCCATCAGCCGGACCAAGACGAGTATATTGCTACTCCTTAAGCACGACTGGCAGATAGACCTCCTTTGTTGGCAAGCGGTAGGCGACGCGCAGGCCGCACAGCTGCATCGAGCTGCCCAGTTGGTTTGGCCGCCAGTTGAGCACATAGGAGTAGTGCACGTAGTCGAACACCTCACCCAGGTAACCGCTCAGCGCTGTCCCATAACCACCGCTGCCGCTCGAGAAGACCGAGGTACGGTCGCTGAAGCCTCCTGCACTATCATACCGGGTGATCCAGGCTATGCTGGAGCTGGAGCTCGTGTCGTAGTAATAGAGGCGCAGGTAGTCCACCCGGCTGCCGTAAGGCAGATCCAGGTGGATGTTGAAGACCTCGGAAGCCGAGCCACTACTCGCGTACACACAGCCCCCACTACCGCCATCCGACCAGCCTGTCGCGCTGGTACGCGGACGCAACGTTGAACCGGCTACGTGGCGATAATAGAAATTGGACCACTGGCCGCTGACATCCTGCGCGCTCTGGTAATAGGCGTCCTGATCGGGTTGGGGCTCGGTGAAGAACTGATCCCAATCGGGGGGCGCCGACTTAGCTGGCTCAGAGGCGCTCGGCTCACCTACCTCCATAGCGCCGAGGTAGGGAGGACCTGCATAGCTATCTTCGTCCGGCCAGTCACCCGGATGCCTGGCGGGTATGGCCGCTGCTACTGTCTGCCCTTCACCGTCCTCGCTCGGCTCGGAAACGGTTGATCCGGGCTGATACGGGTCCCCGGTGTAGCCGTTTTCGTCTGGGGCATTGCCATTCGGTTCGTGCGGAGGTGGGGCAACAGCAGGGCCTTCGGCGCTTGATTCAGAAGAAGAGGGGCCCCTGCTCCGGCGGTCCAGCTGCCACAATGGCAGCAGTCCAGATAATGATCAACCCAAGTGTCAATATACCAACTAGCTGCAAGATACGTGCGGTGTGCATAACTTCTCTCCTTCACAAGTGGATAGATATAAGGAAGATACTGCTCTTCAGGTGTCCGTGCTTCGAGCTGATCACAAAAAAACATTTTAGTTACCTTCTTTATTGGCCTATTTTTCCTAATAAAATCTGAGCGGCCAAGAGACTTTTTCAACACTCTCAGCATCAGGTGATTGATAATTCAGATCGCTGATGTTAGCATAGCATAATCCCTCCAGTACGTCAATGGGTTTCTTGTATCTTCTCAGAGATTTGTTACCCTCAAACAGGTTTCTCAGCCCGATGCTCCCAGCTGCCGCTCCCTCACGGTCGCGGCTCGGATAGGAAGCGCCCACGCAGCCCGGATGGGATGGCTGATCGTCTGGTTTACGGTAACTTTTTGCGCCCTCGGCACAATTTAGCTGTATAATTGAATAAATGCTACACAGGGGCCACTGCAGTTGCCGCCGCGGACATACCAGGTGCGCCATCACCATACGTGTACTCTTTGATGGTACGTGACGACACCATCTCGGTGTCCCTTCCGGAAGTCGTCATTTACACCGATGGTGCATGTGATCCCAACCCCGGCCCCGGGGGATGGGCAGCGGTGATCTTGCTGGCCGGCCGCCACCCTCAGGAGCTGGTTGGCAGTGAAAGACATACGACCAACAACCGTATGGAGCTGCGCGCTGCCATCGAGGCATTGGCGGCCCTGCAGGGTCCTCATCGCGTCCATCTGTACACCGACTCGGAGTACCTGCGCCGTGGGATCACCGAGTGGCTGCCCAACTGGGAGCGACGAAAATGGAGGACCTCGCGGCGCACTCCGGTTAAGAATCAGGATTTGTGGCAGCGTCTCGCTCAGCTCATGCGTCACCATGAAATCCATTGGCATTGGGTGAGGGGACATACAGGGGATCGCTGGAACCAATATGTGGACCGCCTGGCGAGGGCGGCGCTCTCCCGAAGGGCGGGGTGATTTTTGGCACATCATAGAGGGCTCATGTGCACATGAACACTGAATTGACCGAGGCGCGCAAACCTCCTCCGCAACAATACAACGAGCAAGATGAGAACGTCTCTCCAGAGGTGCCCAGGCAATCCGCGTTGCGCTTTACCTGGGTATTTCTGTTGTTTCTGGCATTTCGCTGGTTGACATTGCTGTTGTTGCGACCGGGCGGCTTCATCCGCGATTGGTCCGACTTCGATACCTTCCTCGGCTTTGCCTCCCTCTCTGATTATGGGTTGTACCCCTTCTTGCATTATTGGCTGGAATGGCCCCCCCTCTTGCCGTGGGTGGCCGTGGGCGCCTATCAGTTGAGCTCGCAGCTGCCAGCTTGGACGGATGACGGACGCTTGTGGTTTGTCTTGATCCTGGGCAGTGTCTATGTGCTGTTTGAGGCTGGCAATTTGGCATTGATCTATCTCATCTCAAGGCGTTTATATCCAGCGGGGAGAGGGAACATCCCCGTGTTGCGTCCGGTCTGGCTCTATGCCATGCTATTCGTCCCACTTTACACCATGCTGGGATTCTTCGATGCCGTTGCCCTCTTTTTCCTGTTGCTCGCCTTGTATCTGGCGTTGCACGAGCGACTGGTGCGTTCGGCCATTGCCACCGGGGTCGGTTTTATGGTCAAGTTAATCCCGCTCCTATTTCTTCCCGTCGCCGTGCGGCAGCTGTGGGGTCTGGCTGCGGACCGACGCGCCGGATTGCGTGACGGAGTGCTCTACGTAGTGAGTGTTGCGCTGACCCTTCTGGTGCTGGCAGCGCCTTTTCTGCTGGTGCAACCGGCATGGTTGCTGGCAATGCTGCGCTCCGTGCTCGGGCGCTCGTCCTGGGAGTCGGTCTGGGCGGTTATGGAAGGCTATTACGGCTTCGGCGCAGTGGCGGGCGACCGTCTTAACGCCGCCGAAAACACCTTTGCCATCCACACCGCCACGCTGCCCTGGTTGCTGATATCGTGCCTGTTTCTCTTGTTGTACGCGCTCATATGGGTGCAGCGGGCCGATTACACCCAACCGCGTAACGTGGTCGCCTTGACCGGCTTCACCGTGACTTTCTTCTTGCTCTATTCAAAAGGGTACAGTCCGCAGTTCCTGGTATATCTCCTGCCCTTTATCATTCTGCTTTTCCCCAACCGGCGCGGTGTGGTGTATAGCCTTTTGCTCACCGCGCTCAACGTCCTGGAACAGCCGATCTACTTCGTGTTGGTGCCGGACGCGCATCAACTGCTGTTGGGCATCGTGGTAGCCCGCTGGCTCATTTTGGGTGTCCTGGCGTTAGAATTCGCTTCTGTCATATGGGAAACGGCCTTGCGACGACTGGCACCCGTGCGCTGCTATGCGCCGGCCGCTCTATCTGCTCTTGTAGGCATCGGCCTGGTGGCTGGCCTGCCTGGGGTGGCACAGAGCTATGCACAGCGGCAGCTGCAGGAAGAGCCGGCAGCACCTCTCATCGGTTATCTCAACACAGAGCAGGCACGTGCGCAAACGCGCTGGCTGGTGCTGGACGATCACGCTCTGCTGCCCCATTTCAAACCCTATCTGCACACTGCCTACACGATCCGGGTGGCTGGGGGTGCGAACCTTCCACCCGAGGCGTCCAACCGCGCTCTGGAAGAGACACTCGGCGAAGTGACGCGGCTGTGGTTTGTTACGCAACAGGTGGGCGAAGCATCGGGGCCGGCTCCAGCTGAACTCGGAAGCACACTGGTGCGCTATGACTTTGCGAATGACTATCAGCTCGCGTTGCTCGCCCGGCGTGGTGGCAGTGCGCCGTCATCCCTGGCACGCCTGGCAAATGGGGTCGATCTGCTCGGAAGTGCAGTGGAAAAGGGGGCGAATCATACGATCTATGTGACCTTGTACTGGTGGGCGGTTGCGCCCCCGGCGCAAAGTTATACCGTCTTTACCCATGTATTGGACGAGACAGGACAGTTTATCGCCGGGCACGACAGCTTTCCGGGTAACGGGCAAAATCCAACGCACAACTGGCGACATGGCCACGTGTATGCCGACCGGCATATCATCACGCTGCCGTCCGATCTGCCCCGCGGACGTTATACCGTGGTGACCGGTATGTACAACCATGATCTACAGCGCATTCCAGCATACCGGTCAGACGGCAGCGCACATCAGGACTCGGCTATACCGGTAGAGGAGCTCAGCCTTCCATAGGCGCAACTGGGGTGATAGCGGATTGACTCTGATTGTGGCGAAGTGGGAGAGGTGAAATGCGCGTAGCATTACTGGCGAATTTGAAGAAGAATGCCCCGGTCTGGCCAGGCATGCCCGATGATATATGGGACGACCTGGACACCGAGGAAACGATTGCGGCGATTATGCACGCGTTAGAGTCACGCGGGCATGAGGTCACTTTCTTAGAGGGCGACCGCACCTTATTCCACAACCTGGAGAAGCTCAAGCCGGATATCTGCTTCAACATTTGTGAGGGTCATTTCGGCGACGCGCGCGAGGCGCAGGTGCCGGCCATCCTCGAGTTTCTGCGCATCCCCTACACGGGTTCCCGTGTGCTCACCCTGGCGCTTTGTCTGGACAAGCCGATGACCAAACGCGTTCTCACCTACCATGATCTGCCCACGCCCCCCTTCCAGGTCTTTGAGCGCCTCGACGAGGAGCTGGATCGCTCGACGATGGACTTTCCTTGCTTCGTCAAACCGAGCCGGGAGGGCACCGGCATGGGGGTCTCGGGCGCGTCGATCGTGCACAACGAGGTGGAATTACGTGCGCAGCTGCAGCGCATTTTTGAGCGTTACAACCAGCCCGCCTTGGTTGAGCGCTTCATCGAGGGACGCGAGGTTACGGTGGGGCTGGTGGGCAACCTGACCCGGCCGGCGGCGCGCCGGGTGCCAGAAGATGAAGACGCGCCGCGCATCTTTGGGGGGTTGCATCTCTTCCCCCCGTTGGAGGTGGATATGGCGGCCTATCCGCCAGAAGAGGGAGGTGTATATACCGGACATATCAAAGTGGAGTTAGCCCATGATTTTCACTACCTGTGTCCTGCGCCACTCAGCAAGGAACAGGTCGCTGAGCTCAACTGGCTGGCCGCGGCCACCTTTCGGGTGACCGGGTGCCTCGATGTCGCACGGGTGGATTTTCGGTTGGATGTCCACGACAACAACAGACCCTACATTCTGGAGATCAACCCGCTGCCGGGTCTCAATCCTGAATATTCCGACCTGTGTATCGAGGCGGCCGCCGATGGGTGGCGCTATGAAGAGCTGGTGAATCGCATCTTAGATGAAGCCATTCGACGCTATGGCCTGGATCAGAAAGGGGGGTGATATCCACAATGCGCTCAGACGACCAGGAGCCGCCCGGGGTTGTGGTGCTGTACAATCACAGTGCTCAGTTGTTGAAGGGGGAGCCGCGCGATTTGATAGCCGATCAGGAGGTCGTGCAATGTGCCCACGCTGTTGCGGCTGCGCTGCAACGCAAGGGGTATCGCACCGCTCTGGTGCCGATTGCACCCGCCGGTGGCGCTTGGGAGAACGACGTGCTCGCATCGTGCTTATCTGCCAATCCGATGAGCCGAGCGTCTGTAGAAGTGGAGGTAGCGCTATTGCCCTATCCCCCCACCGAGTGGGTGGTATTTAACCTGGGTGAAGGGCTGGAGGGCAGGCTGTTTGAGGATGCGCGCATCGCGTGGGCGCTCGAAGCGATGGGGTATCGTTTCACCGGCTGTGAGGGCGATGCGATGAGCCGTTCGCTGAACAAAGCGCGCGCTAAACGACTCCTGGTTGCGTCCGGTGTCGCCACACCCCCATGGAAGGTGTTTCGACATCCGGATGAAGTCACGAGCGATGCATTGGAAGGTATAAAATTTCCGGTGATCGTCAAGCCCGTGGCCGAAGATGCCAGCTTGGGCATCGGGCCGGAGGCAGTGGTGGCGAATGTGCTGGCGACGCGTGACCGCGTCGCCTACGTGGTTGAAAAGTATCGTCAGGCAGCGCTGGTGGAACAATTCGTCGACGGGCGTGAGTTCAACGTGGCGTTGTGGGGCGATCCGGTCGAGGTGTTGCCGCTGGCTGAGGTGGACTTCAGCGCTTTTGCCAATCCCTGTGAGCGTATAGTATCCTTCGCGGCTAAATGGGAACAGGGTTCTTTTGAATATTGGCATACACCGGTACAGTGTCCCGCTCGGGTGGACGAGCCACTGGCAGAGCGCATTGTACAGACCGCGCGATTGAGCTGGGAAGCGATCGGCTGTCGCGGTTATGCACGCGTCGATATGCGTATCGGCCTTGACAGTGTGCCATTCGTGGTGGAGGTCAACAGCAATCCGGATCTGTCTCCCGACGCCGGCTTCTATCGTGCCGCTCACGCGGCTGGGTACAGCTATGAGGATATGATCGAACACATTTTGCTTCTCTCAATAGGAGCGCACAATGTATGATTGAGATCTATGCTGCCCGGCCTGAAGATGGCCCGGGCATTCTGGAGATCGTCTCCAGAATCGACATCTTCAATTCCGCCGAAAAGGCGTGTGTGCAGGAGCTATGGAATGAGTATCTGAGTAAACAAACCACAAGCGATTACAATTTCTTGGTCTGCCGCGACGGTGGGCGTGTTCTAGGATTTGCCTGCTATGGGCCGCATCCGTTGACGCGGAGTGCATATGATTTACATTGGATTGCGGTGCATCCAGAGGTGCAAGGGAAAGGCATCGGCCGTGTTTTACTGGGATGCGTGGAAGCGGGGGTCCAGATAGCCGGAGGAACGTTGCTGGTGATCGAAACGTCTGGGAAGCCTGAGTATCAGGCGACGCGGCGTTTCTATGAGGCATGCGGCTACCAATGCCAGGCGGTTATCCACGATTTCTATGCCGATGGAGACGACCTGGTGATCTTCGCCAAATATCTTAACGGGCATGCGGTGGCGATGCACCCCGTGCAGCAGGCCGCTTGAGTTTCGCTGCACATCATATGAGTACAGCGTGAACTGGTCAGTGCCCCTGTCGCGGCATTGCAGGGGGTGCTCGTGAGCGCCATTACGGTGTCGCGGCAAGTTGGCAGCCGCGGCGATGAGCTGGCAGCATGGGTGGCACAACGGCTCGGCTGGCGGTTGGTCAGCCGCGAGCTGATTAACCAAGCGGCGCGAGAGGCCGGCGTGCCCGAAGTTGCCCTGGCCGAGATGGATGAGCTGGGGCTCCTCAATATCCGTCCATCAGCGCGGGGATGGCGTGCCTACCAGACGCAGGTGGAGCACATCATCCGCCATCTGGCCGATGAGGGTGGCGTGGTCATTGTCGGGCGGGGCGGTCAGGTTGCTCTGCGGGCCCGCCCGGATGTGTTGCATGTGCGCGTCATTGCCCCATGGGACATGCGCCTCAGCTGGCTGCAGCAGGAACGCGGCTTGAGCCGGGAGGCAGCCGCTGCCTATCTGGAGACGAGCTGCCGCATTCGGGCACGATACATACGGCGCAGCTATCATGTTGACGTGAACGACCCCTCTTTGTATCATCTGGTCATCAACACTGGCCTGCTCTCTTTGGAGCAGGCGGCCAATTTGATCATCCAGGCGTTGCGGGAAATCGGCGGCCTATGACGCAACAAGCTAGCTCACGCCGCGAGGTGGTGTTCTCACATCCCAGTGAGCAAGAATTCGCCCGCATTTTGGACTTTTATCAAATCCCTTGGGAATATGAACCGAGAGCTTTTGCATTAGCTTGGGATGAAAACGGCAACGTCACCGAAGCTTTCACGCCCGATTTCTATCTGCCCGAGCAGGACCTGTACATCGAACTCACTACTATGGAACAGCACCTCATCACGCGCAAGCATCGCAAATTGCGGCGGCTGCGCGAGCTTTATCCAGACGTCAAGATCAAGCTCATCAATCGGCGGGCGTTTAAGCAGTTGATGCTCAAGTATGGGCTAGATGAAGAAGAGATACCCATTGGCAATGCGGTTCGCAAGGGATAAGATCTGCGGACGAGCGAACCGATAAAGCGCGCTGATCAAGGAGTGGTAGTGAAGCCGATCATCATCGGGGTGGCAGGTGGCACCGCTTCGGGCAAGAGCACTGTCGCCGAGGCGATCCTGCAACGTGTGGGTCGGGAGCACATCGCGTATATCCAGCACGATTCTTATTATCGCGACTTGAGCCATCTGCCGCTGGAAGAGCGCGCCCGCATGAACTTCGACCATCCCGACGCGCTTGAGACCGAGTTGCTGGTGGAGCACCTGCGGCAGCTGCAAGCGGGGCTGCCGATTGAGGTGCCCATTTACGACTTCGCCACCTATACGCGCACCGGGCGCACCCGCCGCGTCGAGCCGTGTCGTGTCGTACTGGTGGAAGGAATTCTGATCTTTGTGGACAAAGAGCTGCGCGATATGATGGACATCAAGCTCTACGTGGACACCGATGCAGATATGCGCCTCATCCGGCGGCTGCAGCGCGACATGCGCGAGCGGGGGCGCACACTGGAATCGGTCATCCAGCAATACCTGGAGACGGTGCGTCCGATGCATCTGGAGTTCGTCGAGCCAAGCAAGCGTTACGCCGATATCATCATCCCTTCGGGCGGCTTCAATGAAACTGCCATCGAGATGGTCGTAGCACGCATCCAGAAGCTGCTGGGCGAGGAACCGGGCATGTCATCCTGATGGCAGAGAGGGATTCCCATGCGTGTCCTGATCAGCACCGATGCCTTTCCACCGCAATTGGGAGATGCAGTAGCATATGTGCCGGCGATCGCCCAGGCGTTGGTGGAACGTGGCCATCAAGTGCGCGTTGTGACTTCCGTTTACGATAGATCGGCTGCCGCAACCGACAAGCGCTATCCGTTTGTTGTGGAACGCCTTGACCTGCGCCGTTTCTGGCACAGGACGGTGCGCCTGTATGTCCAGCTGCGTTGGGCACAGGTGGTGTTCGTGAACGGGCTGCTGGTCGAGGTGAGCTATATCAACCACCTGTTGCGCCGTCCGGCAATTGCCCGTGTGACAACTGATATCGTATGGGAGTATGTCGTTGACCAGGGGTGGACGCGCGATAACTATGTCGCGTTTCAGCGTCGGCGGTATCATCGTGCCGTCAAGCGGTTCCGTCGCCGACGTAACCAGGTGCTGAGTCGCATGCGGGCGATTTTGGTGCCCTGTCAGTCGATGCGCGGGCTGGTGAGCAGCTGGGGAGTGCCGGCCAGGCGCATTCAAGTGGTGCCGGATGCATTCATCCCCGTTCCGGAAACTGCTGTGCCGTGGCCGGGGCCGGACGCGCGGCTGCGCTTGATTACCCTGGGGCGTCTCGCCACGTGGCAGGGAGTGGACGAGTTGCTCGCCGTGCTCATCGCGTGGGACGATGTGGGATTGTTGGTCGTCGGCGACGGCCCGCAGCGTACCGCGCTGGAACGGCTGGCGCGTCGGTTGCGATTAGAGGAGCGGGTGAAATTCATC
>JASFBB010000051.1:0-10138 GCA_036172345.1 Anaerolineae bacterium | reverse complement strand
GCCGGTGCCGCGTTCCGGTTCACGTGGGACCCCGATCGTCTGCGCGATCTCGGGGTGATCGCACCACAGCTTGCCGAAGCCGGAATGTGGGCCGTATTTGGTCCGGCGCGCCTCCTCACACGAGAAACGTTCCTTTCCATCCCATGTGTCCTCAAACGGCCCGATCCAGCCAAAGCCACTCATAGCACTTCCGTCCGGTATCTGCACTACCCAGATCAGGCCGCGCCCTTCCGGTCGGTTCCACCAATACATATAGCCTCTCTCGAAGTACTGGCGCGCGTACTGGCGATTATCGCTGGCAGCGCTGCTGGGGTAACCCAATGCTTCCTTGACCTCGGACTTTTCCCAGATGGACTTCAAGAGGGCATGCACCTCGATGTTCGTGGGGGTGAACGTCGGGCGCGTGGGGGTGGGACTGGGCGTGGCGCATTGCAGACCGCACCCTCCTGGACACCTCTGCGGGCAGTAGTACACCTCGCCCGGCTGGCAGGAGGGCAGGGTACATCCTGGTGACGGCGCAGGCGGCTGGGGAGTTGCACTTGGACCTGGCGAGGGTGGCACAGCGGTCGGCAGCGCTGTCGCAGTGGGCGGTGACACGGTTGGCAACAACGCGGTAGGCGACGGTAGCGGAGTCGCAGTTGCCGCCGGCGTGGCCTGTACCACCGGCAGAGGCGTTGCCGTGCTCCCCGCCTCCACGGTGATCACCACCGGCTCCGACTGGCCCACATTTCCACGCGCATCATACGCCTTCACCACGAACACGTGCGAGCCCACCTTGTCGCTCTGCCAGGTCTGCGCCACAATGTAGGGCGAGTTCACATCGGGATTGACGTCCACCCGTGACAGTGCCCCATCGGCCCACAGCTCCACCTTTTGCACCCCATCCGGATCGGTCGAGGTGGAGGTCACCTGGATGGATTGGTTGATCTGTACCACCTGGCCTGGCCGTGGACTGCTGACCACCACGCTGGGCCCGCCGCCAGTGGGCTGCTCGGCGACGCGACCCGGCAGGCATGCCACCAAACTGATTGCCGCCATCACGGCGACCAAGATGCCCATCATTCCCACCTTGATTATGCCATGCGTGCTCATCATCACTTCACTCCCTTCAGGAATTCTTGAGCAAGGTGCTGTTCACTGTTCACGCGCCAGCTGCTGCAGCTCATACAGCCTGCTGAGCGCCTCGAGCGGGGTCATCTCGTTCACATCCAGCCGGCGCAACGCCTCGAGGACAGGATGCTCTGCGCATGGGAAAAGGGAAAGCTGCACCACCTGTTGTGCGCGCCAGATGCCCTCCCCGCGCAGCCTGGCAGAGCTGCTCGCCGGCACAGGCTGTGCCCTGTCCTGCTCCAGCTGCGCCAGGATCTCCTGGGCACGGTTGATGACCGGGCGCGGCAGCCCGGCCAGCTGGGCCACGTGGATGCCGTAACTGCGATCGGCGCCGCCAGGCACAATCTTGTGCAAGAAGACCACCCGCCCCTCATGTTCGGACACAGCCACGTTATAGTTGCGCACGTGGGGCAGAATGTCCGCCAGGGCAGTCAGCTCGTGATAATGCGTGGCAAAAAGCGTGCGCGCGCGCAGATGGGGATGGTTATGGAGGTACTCCACCACAGCCCAGGCGATGGACAACCCATCGTAGGTGCTGGTGCCGCGTCCGATCTCGTCCAGGATGAGCAAGCTGCGCGGCGTGGCATGATGCAGGATGTTCGCCGTCTCCACCATCTCCACCATAAAAGTGGATTGGCCGGCGTGGATGATGTCCTCCGCACCGATGCGGGTGAAGATGCGATCAACGACGCCGATATGGGCGCGCTCGGCGGGGACAAACGAGCCGATCTGGGCCATCAAGCAGATCAACGCCACCTGGCGCAGATAAGTGGACTTGCCGCTCATATTCGGCCCGGTGATGATCAGGATGCGTTCCTCTTCGGACATATGCACGTCGTTAGGCACAAAGGGCTGCGCTACATCCTCCGCCAGGGCAACCTCCACCACGGGGTGGCGCCCGGCGCTGATCTCCAGGCGCAGGTCATCAGCGACTTCCGGGCGCACGTAACGGTTGCGCACCGCGGTCTCGGCGAGCGCGGCATAGGTGTCCAGGTCGGCCAGTGCACGCGCCGTGTCCAGCAGTCGCGTGGCAGCAGCGGCAACCTGGGCGCATACTTCGCGATAGACGCGCAATTCGATCTCCATCCGCCGCTCATCGGCATGGAGGATCAGCGCTTCATACTCTTTCAGTTCGGGGGTGATGAAGCGCTCACCGTTGACCAACGTTTGTTTGCGGATGTAATCCGGGGGGACAGCGCCCAGATTGCTCTTGCTGACCTCGATGTAGTAGCCAAAGACTTTGTTGAATCCCACCTTCAGGTTCTTGATGCCAGTACGTTGCCGCTCGCGCTGCTCCAGACCGGCCACCCACTCCTTAGCAGCACGTGCGTCCTGCAGCACATGATCCAATTCCGGGGAGAAACCATGCCGGATGATGCCCGGGCTATTGAGCGTTGCAGGCGCGTCCTCGGTGATTGCCTGCTCGATCAGGCGCACCACCTCCGGACAGCCATCCAGTGCTTTGGCGATGGAAGCCAGCGAGGGGGCATCCTGAGTGGGGTGTTCGTCCTGAGAGGCGGTCATCAGTTCGCTCAGTGCGGTGTGCAGCGCGGGGATTGCGCGCAATCCTTGCGCCAATGCCAGCAGCTCACGCGGCCGGATGATCCCCTGCGCGGTGCGGTTGGCAAGGCGCTCCAAATCGCCGATCTCCTTCAGCTGGTCGCGCACCACCATCCGCACGGCTGGGTTGTGCACCAGCTGTTCCACCGCATCCAGACGGCGCCGGATGGCGGTGACCTCGCGCAGCGGTTGTTGCAACCATTGGCGCAAGCGTCGCGCACCCATCGGAGTAATGGTGCGATCCAACACACCCAATAGCGACCCCTTCACCGAACCAGTGCGCAGCGTCTGAGTGAGCTCCAGATTGCGGCGCGTGGCAGCGTCTAGCACCATATAATTGCCCGGATGGTAGCGCACTACGCGGGTGAAATTGAGCAGGGCATCCTTCTGCGTGGCGCTCAGATATTGGATGATCGCTCCGGCAGCGCGGATGGCATAGGGGCTGGCGTGTAATCCGAAGCCATCCAGCGTGGCGACTTCGAACTGGTTCTTCAGCGTCTCGGTCGCCGTATCCAGATCAAAATACCACGCGTCGCACGGGGTGAGCGCCGCCACGAAGGGAAGAGCGTCCTTCAGCCGGGCTGCCAGCTCCGTTCCCGGCAGTAAGATCTCCACCGGCTGCAGGCGGGCGAGCTCCTCGCCCAAAGCGTGCCACGGCTCAGGGCTGTTGACCTGCGTGGCCGCGAATTCGCCGGTAGAGACATCCGCGTAAGCCAGCCCCATAGCGCCCGCCTCGAGCACACATGCCGCCAGGTAGTGGTTGCGCGCATGTTCCAGCAGGGACGGTTCGACGATGGTGCCCGGCGTGATGACGCGCGTCACCTCGCGATGCACCAGGCCCCGGCTCGCGAGCTGGGTGCTGGCGGGCATGTCGGCCGCGCGACTCATCTCGCTGCGCAGATGGCTGGAGACGCCACCCCCCACCTGCTCCACAATGGCCACCTTGTAGCCGGCGTGGATCAGCCGGGCGATGTACCCGTCAGCGGCGTGATAGGGCACGCCCGCCAGCGGCACGCGCTCCTCCTTGCCGACTGGCCGCGAGGTGAGCACGATGTCGCACACTTGGGAGACGAGGCGTGCATCCTCATCGAAGGTCTCGTAGAAATCGCCCAGACGGAAGAAGACGATGGTGTCTGGATACTGCCTCTTGATCTGCAAATACTGACGCCGCATAGGTGTGATCATAGGTCACCATTTCGATTCTACCCCACGCGCAGGGGCAAGGCAAAACCCTCAGGAATGCAACGTGGGATTTGACACGCTTTGCTCCCACGGTGATAATCGAGCTGCAAAGGAGCTCTGCATCCCCTCCAGGAGGACGATCAACTATGGTCACCGCGAAGAAGACTACGTTTGGAGTGATCATCGGCACGCGCGACTTTTTCCCTGCCGAGCCAGTGCGACGCAGCCGCCAGGAAATACTTTCCCTTCTGGACACACTGGATATCGAGGCGGTGATCCTGGGCGAACAGGACACCCCCATGGGCGCCGTGGAGACGTGGGAGCAATCCAAGAAGTGCGCCACCCTGTTCCGCGCCCACCGCGACCGCATCGACGGCATCCTGGTGATCCTGCCCGTCTTTGGCCCCGAGAAGGGCATCGCCGACGCTATCCAGCTCTCCGAGCTAAACGTACCGGTGCTAGTGCAGGCGTATCCGGACGATCTGGGCCGCCTGAGCGTGGAAGAACGCGGCGACGCCTTCTGCGGCAAGATATCGGTGTGCAACAACCTCTATCAGTATGGCATCCCCTTCTCCCTCACCCAGGAGCACACGGTGCATCCGACCCACGCGAGCTTCAAGGCAGATCTGGAGTGGTTCGCCGGTGTGTGCCGCGTCGTGCGGGGATTGCGCCGGGCGCGTCTGGGAGCGGTGGGTGCACGTCCTAATTTGTTCAACACGGTGCGCTATAGCGAGAAGCTGCTGCAGGCATATGGCATCAGCGTCTCCACAGCAGACCTTTCGGAGCTGTTCGGCCCGGCTAAAAAGCTCGCCGAGGACGATGCGCGCGTCCGGGCGAAGCTCACCGCCATACGCGAGTACGTCAACACAAGCGGCATCCCGGAAGAAGCATTGCTCAAGATGGCACGTCTGGGGGTAGTGCTCGACGACTGGATCGCGGAGCACGAAGTGGATGCCATCGCTTTCCAGTGCTGGACCTCCATCCAGAAGAACTACGGGATCAACACCTGTACTCTGCTCAGCATGTTGAGCGAGCAGCTCCTTCCGGCAGCGTGTGAGGTGGATGTCACCGGCGTGCTCTCGATGTATGCCCTGCAGCTGGCCTCTGGAAAGCCCAGCGCGTTGGTGGATTGGAACAACAATTATGGGAATGCGCGCGACAGGTGCATCCTGTTCCACTGTGGCAACTGGGCACGCAGCTTCTTCGATGAGGTGAAGATGGCATACGGCGAGATCCTGGCCACCACGTTGGGTAGCGCGCACACCTATGGCACGATCTCCGGCCGCGCCAAACCCTCACCCCTGACGTTTGCACGCATCACCACCGACGATCGTTACGGCATTATCCGCGCCTATATGGGCGAAGGTCGCCTCACCGACGACCCGTTGGACACCTTCGGCAGCCGCGCCGTCGCCGAGGTGCCCAACCTGCGCGAGCTGCTGCACTACATCTGCAAGAACGGTTTTGAGCACCATTGCGCCATCAACCCCTCCCAGGTGGCCAGCATCCTGCAGGAAGCGTTCGAGAACTACCTGGACTGGGAGGTCTACCACGCCTGAGAGGATGGGTAATCTTTTTGGGCGAGAGGATCCGCTAACGGGGCCGCGCGCGGCAGCGCGCGGCAGGCACACCGCTCCCTGACGGTCGCGGCTCGGACGGGGCGGTGAGGGTAGGAGCAGCACACCGCTGCCATCTGGGGCAAAAAACCCGCCCCTGAAAGGGGTATCCCTGTGGAGCGCTTTGTCTTTCCAGCAAATGGGCAGTGCAGCTAGCGGCTGATCACGGGCAGATGGACGGCGTAGTCCGCGCGGAAGAAGAGGTAAGCAGCGCCACTGTTTAGAACGGGACTGCGATTGGCGTAGGGGGCGCCGACCGCCAGGATGTTTCCTCCCGCTGCCACCGCGAAGCCAAACTGGTCACCCATCCTGCCATCAGGGGCGAGCAGCTGCGCCGTCTGCCCCCATGCGTTGTTACCACCGGTATTGCGCTCGAAGACATAGGCGGTGCCGCGGTAGATATCCTCTCCCACCTCAGCCAGATAAGCTCCCACAACAACCGTATCCCCTGCTATACAGGTGGCAAAGCCGAAGCGGTCACCGGAGGCACCTCCAGCAGCGCTGAGCTTCGCCCGCTGCCCCCATTGATCCGCCCCACCCAGATTGCGCTCGAAGACATAGGCAGCCCCTGGGCCAGGCAACACACCGCCGCTGGAGCTGCCAGGTTGATATGCCCCCACCACCAGTGTATCACCGTCGAGCGCCAGTGACGTGCCGAATCTGTCGTAAGGATGAGGGTCGGAAGCTGAAAGCTTCTTAACCTGATTCCACTGGCCGCTACTGCGGTAGAAGAGGTAGGCAAAGCCGGTGTCAAACCTCGTATCTGCATTGGCCCACGGCGCCCCCACCGCGATGGTATCCCCATCGATCGTCACCGCCCGGCCAAACAGATCCTGGGTGTACGGCGTGGTCGCGGTGAGGACAGCCGTCTGCGACCAGTTGTCCGTGCCGCTGGAGGTGAAGACGTAAGCAGCGCCGGCATCCCGGATGTTGTTGACCTCTTTCTCCGCCGCCCCCACGACAATGGTGTTGCCATCTATGGCCACCGCCGTGCCCAGATGGTCGCTATGCGTGTAGATGTCACCGGCGGTCAGCTTGGTCACCTGGCCCCAGTTGTTTGGGCCATCCTTGTCGCGCCGGAACACGTACACAGCGCCAGCGTCCTGCCAACCACCCACATCCGTCCACGGCGCGCCGACGACGACCTTATCCCCACTGATGGCCACCGCATAGCCGAAGCGGTCGCCCGGTTGACCGTCATCGGCGAGCAGCTGTGTGACTTCCACCCAGCGGGCAGACCCAGCATCGCGCCTGAAGATGTACGCGCTACCGGAAGACTCTCCGGTGGTCGTGTAATGCGGTGCACCAACCACCAAGTAGTCGCCGTCAAGCGCTACCGACCAGCCGAAGTTATCTTGCTCCCAGGTTGCGCTCCCTTCCAGCTTTTGTAGCGGCACAATCGCCTGACCGCTCACGGTGTCCGGGCTCTGTGCCCAGACACCGCTGCCGGGGAGATAGAGCGCTGCCAGCAGCCCACCTGCCAATGCCAACAAAGCCCACAAGATGGTTGTACGTGCCCTGTCCATTTCTATGATCTCCTAATTCTAACCTTCTGACCCTCGTTCTCGTCGCTCCGCTGGAGCTGCTACCGTCTAGGGGCGGTGGTGGAACGCTTGCTGACGCGCGCGTCTCGGTCTGAACCCCGCCTCTCCCCAAAGATGAAATGCACCTCTTTGACCCCACTGCCCGATCCATCACGGCGTGCTTGCAGGCGGAGGGGGCGATTCGGCGGCACCTTTCTCTGCGCATTCCGTCAGGCCCTGCCACGCCGGATTAGCAGCGGTGGAATCAATTTTCAGAGAAATCTCCAGCCAGGGCACGCCCTTGCTGCACTGACCGAGGTGGACGTAGGAGAAGCCCAGCGTGTAGTAGTACTCCACGGGAGCAGGATGCACGTCCTGGAAGCCAAAGGCGAGCGCAGCATTGCCCGACGCATCCGGCTGCACTTCGCCCACGTCCAGCGTCTTGCCCGGCCACACCAACAGCCGCACTTTGTATGGCAGCGCCGGGGAAGGCGGAAGGGAATGCAACATCACCTGTAAACGCCCATCCTGCAAGTATAAGGTAGCTTCTCCTCTGCTCTCCAGGAAGGGGTTGGGCGGTTCGGGTGTCTCGGCAGTGGGCAGGGGCGAAGGCGTGATGGTCGGGAGGGCTGTCTGGATGATCGGTGCGGATCGTCCCAACCGAGCTGCCAGCACGTCGCCGCAGGTCTCGCCGGAGCGCGGGATGACCTTTCGCTCGACGGGCAGCGGACGCAGCTGCGCCGTGAGGGTGGTTGTGTCCTTGCGATAGAGTGGCTCGAATTCACCATGCATGACCTCAACCGAGCGTGGCGGGTCATAGTTGGTGTCCTGCGTCCAGATGCTCAGCTGGCGCGCACGCGTGAGGTACTCGCGCTGGGAGAGCTGGATAGCCCGTTGCAATGCGGCGATGGCGTCCTCATAGTGTTGGGTGACATAGTACACAAGTCCCAAGTGTCCCCATGCCTGTGCGTCCTCAGAACCGATCGCGGTCGCCTGCTCCAGGTACTCCACGGCGCGGTTGACATCGCCTTTGAGATAGTAGGTCCAGCCCAGCTGGTCGTACGGATCGGGGTTGTTCGGCTCGATGCGGACGGCACGCTCGAGACGGTCTATTGCCTCCTTGTATTTACCTATGGCACGATAGTTGCGCGCTGCGCTGAGATAGAGGGGAACAAGGCGGGGATGCAGACGGATGGCGTTCTCATATGCCTCAACCGCTTTGCTGTAGCGTCCTTGCAGCTCGTACGCATAGCCCTGGTTGCGGTGAGCATCCATACTTTGGTAATTCCGCTCGACCGCCTGCTGGGCATAGTTGCGCGCAGCAGCCCAATTCCCCAGGTCTGCATACACCTCCGAGAGGTAAGCATATGCCTCCGCATAGCGCTCGTCCAGCTCGAGGGCACATTCACATGCGTCCAACGCCTCGGCGTACAGGCCCTCCCAGTCCAGGGCGCGGCAAAAGATGGCAATCGCTTGAACGTTGCGCGGTGACAACGACACCGCCTTCCTCGCTGCAGCGAGGGCTTCAGCACTGCGCTCACGCAGGATGAGCAACTGCGCCAGGCGTACGTAAACAGCAGGCTCTTCCGGCAGCATGGCCGCAGCACGCTGATAGGCGGAGATCGCTTCGTCCAGCTGCCCCTCGCCGTAGTAACCCTCTCCCGCGGCCAAGTAGTAGGAAGCCGGCCAGGTGGGAGTGGGTGTCGGCTCAAAGGGGTTCGCCCAGCTGGGCCGATGCGTAGCGATATAATGCACCATGAGCGTCGCAGCCAGGATCAAGAGCAGCAGGAGAACGGTCAACTGTGGTGTGCGGCGACGCGGCCTGGGACCCAGATACATTTCGTGAGGACCTTTTTCTGACCAAGCAATCCGAAACGGTGCGCATCAATATTCTAGCACGGAAAGAAGGGGGATACAACTCACTTGATATTGCGCTGTCTGGCGGCTGCCTCTCGCAGCACATCCTTGTACACTTCTTCCACCCCCTGGATCATGCGGGCGAGGGTGAAGTTTTGCTCGACGCGCGCGCGACCTGCCCGCCCCATCGCATCACGCAACGCGCGGTCGCGCAGCTGTTCCAGGGCAGCAACCAGGGCGGCGACATCGTCCGGCGGCACCACCAGCCCGGTGACGCCGTGCTGCACGATCCACGAGGTGCCAGTGCCCACTTCGGTGGTGACACAGGGCAGACCACTGGCCATCGCTTCCAGCAGCACGGTGCCAAACGCTTCGGCACGTGCGTTGGCCGGCAACACAAACGCGTCCGCCCGGTGATACCACTCTGGCAGCTCGGCATCGGGCACATCGCCGACGAAATGTACCCGCTCACCCAGCCGGAGTGAACGTGCCAGCCTCTCCCACGCCGGCCGCATCAGCCCATCGCCTATGACGGTCAACCCGGCGTCCGGGAGCTGGGCCAACGCCTGCAACAACACATCCAACCCCTTGTAGTAACGCAGACGTCCGACGAAAAGGAGGTGCAGCATGTCGTCTGCTTGTTTCGGGGCAGGGATGAAGCGTGCCACATCCACCCCGAGCGGCACCACCGCACATTTATGCGCCACCGGCTGCAACCAGGGTGACGTTTCGATGTAGCGCGGGCTGGTGGCAATGATGCGATCGGCAGCGTGCAGCACACGGCGTAGCAGTGGCGCATACAGGCGCAACCAGCCGCGTTGACGCACTACGTCGGAGTGGTGAGTGATCACCATCACACTGCGACGGTGCAACAGCCAACCGGTCACCTCGCCCAACGGATAGGGTGAGTGCACGTGCAAGACGTCAGGGTGTTGGCGCCAGAGCTCCCGCGGCTGTGCCCAGCTGATGGGCATTGAAGCGCGCGTGGTCAAGCGAGCCGCTCTGATGACGTGCACGCCGTTCAGGATTTCGTGTCGCGTGTGCCATCCTGGGTCGCACACCAGCACCGTCACCTGGTGGCCGGCGGCCGCCTGCGCCTCTGCCAGCACGCGGATGTGATTCTCGATGCCGCCCAGGACGGGGAAATAGTCCTTATAGAGGTGGAGGATGTGCATCGTCAGGTCACCATTACAGCGATGGCCGGACACATGCGATCAAAAGGGGTGGCACAGAGCTGCCTTCCAAGAGTCGCTTGTTTCATTGAGCCTCCTTTCGAACGAAGAGACCCTT
>JASFBB010000050.1:0-4430 GCA_036172345.1 Anaerolineae bacterium | reverse complement strand
GTACGGGCAACGATTGCCGTGCCCGTATCCGTTCCTGGAAAACACCATGGGGAGCAGTTCTGTGCATCATACTTGCTCATATGCTATCATTGTGCTATTATTATATACTTTTACTCAAGCACACACTTACCTACAGCAGAGGAAGAGGTGCCAAGGAGACCATAATGGACGGAGCGACCAAAGTGCTGATTGTGGACGAGGATACCCCTGTACGCCGCCGTCTTGTGCATGCGTTGCGCCACCACAACTGCCAGGTTTGGGAAGCATCCACCGTCGCGGAAGCGTGGCAATGCGCCGTGGAAGCACAGCCATCCCTGATCCTGCTCAGCAGCACCTTGCCCGATGAGGAGATTAAGGAGCTGTGCCGCTGCATCAAGGCGCATCCACAGCTGTGCGCGTGCTGGATCGTCCTCATAGCAGACGCCAAGGGTTCAGACGCCCGACTGATAGAGCTGCTGAACAGCGGCGCCGACGACCTGGTGATCCGCCCTATCATGGCGCGCGCCCTGCCGGCATGCCTGCAGCTCTGGTCGTGGCGTGGTCAGGTCCATGCGCGAGTGCGCCGCCAAAGAGAGCGCTGCCGCCGGCTGTTTGAAGATGCGCCGGTGATGATCATCATCACGCACAATGAAGGGGGTGTGCCCATCATTGTGGACTGCAACACTGCTTTCTTGACCACCTTGGGCTATACGCGGGCGGAGGTTGTCGGCCGCCCGCTGGCTGACTTCTACACGCCCGCTTCCGCCAGGGCTTTGCTGGACGGGGGGTATGCACGGGCGCTGAATGGCTCCTTCGTTCCTGAAGAGCGCCAGCTGGTGACGCGCAATGGACAGGTGGTCGAGGCGCTGCTCACCGCCACGCCGGAGATGGACGCAGCGGGCAATATCGTCGGTACACTGGCAATATATGTGAACATCACGCGACGCAAACGTGCCGAGGAGGCATTGCAAGAGAGCGAAGCGCGCTTCCGCCGCCTGGGCGAGAACGCCTGGGACATTATCTATCGCTATCGCCTGCAACCGTCGCGCGGCTTCGAATACGTCAATCCGGCAGCCACGCGTATCACCGGCTATACGCCTGAGGAACACTATGCCGACCCCGACTTAGGCTTCAAGTTAGTCCACCCAGACGACCGGCCCGTGCTGGAGTCGCTGACGCGAGAAGGCAAGGCATTCCTGCGACCGATCGAGCTGCGTTGGCAACACAAGGATGGCCACACGATCTGGACGGAACAGATCAACGTGCCGATCTACGATGCGGCGGGCAATCTGGTGGCGATCGAGGGCATCGCGCGCGATATCACGGTGCGTAAAGAGGCCGAACAAATGATGCTACGACGCCAGCGCGAGCTGGAGTTGCTCAGCCGTATCGCCCTCGCCTCGCTTGAGGCGCGCTCCGTCGAACAGCTGGGCGAGGCCGTCTGCCGGGAGGTCGCGCAGGCGTTCCACTTACCTTACAGCGCGATCCTAATAGCACGCTCTAATCGCCGCGCGCTCCAGATCACCGCTGCTTATCAGAGCGAAGGGCATCCACCCTTGCAGGGATTGGTCATCTCGCTGCCACCTGATAATGCCCTGTCCCAACCCCTCTTGGAAGATAGTGCGCCCATCATTGTCGAGGATGCACAGGAAGATGTTCGCATGGCGCCGTGGCGTTCGCTGTTGGAACTGTATGATATGCGCGCACTGATACTCGCGCCGCTGATAGTAGCGGATGAGATGATCGGTGTGCTTTTGCTGGCAGCACAGCAAACAGGGCACTTCACCCTGGAAGACGCCTTGTTGGCCCACAACGTTGCCGGTCAGCTGGGCAATGCGCTGGCCCGCATCCAGGTGGAGTCGGAACACGCGCGAATCAGCACCGCCATCGAGCAGGCTACCGAAGCCGTGGTCATCACCGACGCGGCGGGTGACATCGTGCACGTCAATCCCGCGTTTGAGCGCCTCACCGGCTACCGTCGTGATGAGGTGATGGGTCGGAACCCACGCATCCTGAAGAGCGGTCAACAGGACGCTGCATTCTATCGTGCGCTGTGGGCGAAGATCAGTGGCGGCCAAGCGTGGCATGGGCGCTTTGTTAACCGGTGCAAGGACGGCAGTCTCTACACCGAGGAAGCGAGCATCACCCCGGTGATTGACACACACGGCAGGATTGTCAATTACGTCAAGGTGGCACGCGACATCACCCGCGAGCTGCAGCTGGAGCAGCAATTTCTGAGCGCCCAGCGCCTGGAAGCGGTCGGACGGCTGACGGCCGGTATCGCGCATGACTTCAACAATCTGCTCACCGCCATCAACGGTTTTGCCGAGCTGCAACAACAATGTCTGCCGGCCGACCATCCGGCAGCAGCACACTCCAAGAGAATCCTGGAAACCGGCAAGCGCGCCGCCGCCCTGGTCAACCAGCTGCTGGCTTTTGCGCGCAAGCAGACTATCCAACCCAAGGTACTCGACCTCAACCAGGTCCTCGGTGAGATGGAGGCGTTGTTGGAACGCACCCTCGGCGAGGACATTCATCTAGATATGCAGCTTGCCCGCGATCTGTGGTCGGTGAAGATGGACCCGACGCAGGTCGAGCAGGTGGTCATGAACCTGGCGGTGAATGCACGCGACGCGATGCCGCGCGGTGGCACACTGACCCTCGAGACGGCCAACGTGGTGTTGGATGAAGAGTACGTCGCCCGTCATCTCGGCTCACAGCCTGGCGAGTATGTCCTGCTGAGCGTCACCGACACTGGCATCGGCATGAGCCGCGAGGTGCAGGCGCGCATCTTTGAACCCTTCTTCACCACCAAAGAGGCGGGCAAGGGCAGTGGCCTGGGACTGGCGGCCGTCTATGGCATCGTCAAGCAAAATGGGGGCAACATCTGGGTGTATAGTGAAGAAGGGCACGGCACTACATTTAAGATCTACCTGCCCTGTACCCATGAAGTCAGCGCAACACAGAGGGGGCGGTCAGCACACGCTACCGATCTGCCGGGAGGCAGCGAGACCATCCTGGTAGTCGAGGATAATCCAGAGGTGCGCGAGCTGGCTGTGCTGATGTTACATCAGCTGGGCTACCGCGTTCTGGAGGCCTCTAATGGCAGCGAGGCGCTGCGCCTCGTCGAGGAATATCCAGAGGAGATCCACCTGCTGCTCACCGACGTGGTGATGAGCGACATGAATGGTAGAATGCTGGCCGAGCAGGTGCTCACCGTGCGTCCTAGGATGCGGGTGCTCTACATGTCAGGCTACACCAGCAACACGATCGCGCACTATGGCGTGCTGGGGGAAGGCATAGATCTCTTGGAGAAACCCTTCACCACGGTTTCCTTGGCACGCGGCATCCGCACCGTCCTGGATCGGGAGTGAGCTTAAGCGCGTCGCAGCGCCAGACGCACCCCTTGAAAGGCGACCAGACCCACCAGAAGGGCTGCCAGCACACCGGCGAGCGTGAAGGGGCTGCCCTGCCATCCGCCGGTGACAGGCACCAGAGCAGGTCCGACACTGAAGCTGATCCAGTAATACTGCACCAAGGCGCCCCGGGTGTCACGTTGTTCAACACGCACCGCATAGCGCCCGGCCGCGGCCTCAGCCGGCACGGTGAGGATGGCGGTGAAGTTTCCGCTCGCGTCCGGCATCGCCTGTACCGACGCCAGCACTCCTGCGCCTGTCTCCCCGTCGGTCACCAACATCACCTGCACCGGCAATCCTGCCTGGGCGCCTTGGCCGCTCACTGTAATCGGGGTGCCCTGGGGGCCCCCGCTCGGGTTGATCGTAAAGCTCAGGCCAGTCACTTCGCCACTGGCCAGTACAGAGTAGGCCGGCAACAATGCCAACACAGTCAGGGTCAGCATAATTCGTAGGGCAAGAGACATAGATGACTCCTCCTCTGTCATGGGCACGACACACCGTGTGTCCATCTATCCCTGTCCTTCTCAGGTAAAGAAGACGAAACGATAAGGTATCCTGTTTGATGGCCCTATGACGGGCACAGACGATGCACTATTATGTTAAATTCATTATAGCGTGAATCGCTATATATGTCAAGTTTTGAGCTGGCCAATTTCCGCATCTCTTGCGCGCTCATGCCTTCAGAACCAATCGCGCCGCCAGAAGATCGCTGCCGCCGAGAGCGAGATCCCCACCGAGATGGCCAGGACAATCCAGAACGCAGCCGGTACTTCCTGGAGCGGCAATGCCACGTTCATGCCGTAGAAGCTGGCGACCATCGTCGGGAAAGTGAGGATAATGGTAAACGAGGCCAAGAACTTCATCACCACGTTCAGGTTGTTCGAGATGATCGAGGCAAAGGCATCCATCATCTGGCTGAGGATGCTGGCCGCGATGTTGGTCATTTCGATTGCCTGCTGGTTCTCGGTCAACACATCCTCTAGCAGATCCTCATCGTCCGGGTAGATGCGGAACAGCTGGCTGCGATGCAGCCGT
>JASFBB010000049.1:0-1941 GCA_036172345.1 Anaerolineae bacterium | reverse complement strand
CTCCAGCTCAGCGCGCATCTGGCGCACACGCCGCGGGCAGACGTAATTGCCTCGTCCCTTCAGCGCCACTGCTTTAAACTCAAAAGGCAAGATGCGCTGTAGCTCAGGGATGTCTTTGGTGAGCAGCTGATCCTGTAAGTTTATCGTGTGGGTGGCAATGACAACACGCTGACCGTTTTGTACTGCCCAATGCACGGCCGGAAGTAAATAAGCCAGCGACTTGCCAAGGCCAGTACCTGCTTCGATCATCACTGCCTCGCCACGGTTGAAAGCATCTGCTACCCGACGCAACATCGCAATCTGCTCCGGACGATGCTCATAGTAAGGCAGTCGACTGGCGAACAAACCATTCCTGTCAAGCAATGCAACTAAAGCCTCTACATCAAGTGGTCGGATCGTCTCAGCCGGTTGGAGGGGTTCTTCTCGCTCGGCGACGCCACGCGACGAAGACAACAAATTCCTTCCTCCCACACCCGAAAGCACCCCTTTCGCCGCCAGCTGCTGTCCCAAACTGGTGCTGAAGACGGTCCGCGCCTGTACCTGCACCAGATCCACAAACACGGAGCGTAACGACCAACGGGAGCGTTCCGCCATCCGGCTTACCTCGCGGATAACAGCGGGGTCTAAACGATGCGCCTGATCAAGCAATGCCAAAAAGAGATGTTGCGCAGCCCGTGCATCTCCCAGGGCACGATGATGCGATCTCACTGTGATCCCTAAAGAGTGCGCGAGCTTCTCCAAACTATAACGACCGGCATGGGGCAATAGAATGCTGGCCAGCTCAAAGGTGTCAATAGAAAGATTGTCACGCAGCGCCCCGTGGCGGTTGAGAAACGCTAGGTCGAAGCTAATATTATGACCAACAACCGGACAATTGCCGATGAACCGTTCCAGGCGTGGCAAAACATCAATAAGGGACGGCTGATCCCGTACCATATCATCGCTGATGCCAGTCAATTCCCGAATGAAGTGAGGAATGCGACAGCCAGGATTGATTAAGCTAGAGAATTCTCCTAGCACTTGTCTGCCGCGAAATTTGACCGCACCGATTTCAATGATGGCATCACTTTCGACATTGAGGCCGGTCGTCTCCAGATCCAAGGCAACGTAAACATGGGTCACGAGTAGATACCTTCCCCCGATCAGATCGTTAATTTCATTATACACCATTTGAGCGGTGACTAGGGAAAGACACTTGGAGGAACATCTAAGTTGACAGGTGGCTTTCTGAACGTCCTTTCCCTATGGTTGAAGCGCTGAGCGCAGGATGTTATAATTCAAATAAAAATGGCCATCTTAGAAGCACGTCGCGTGAATAAGCTATATCGCATGGGTGATGTCACGGTGCATGCCCTCAACGGGGTAGATTTCATCGTGGCCAAGGGGGAATTTGTTGCCATTATGGGTCCTTCGGGCAGTGGTAAGAGCACACTGCTGCACCTATTGGGCGGTCTGGACGAGATCAGCGAAGGCGAGATTATCCTGGCCGGCCACCGGCTGGCACAGTTAGATGATCACCAGGTGACGTTAGTGCGACGACGCAATGTCGGCTTTATATTCCAGTTTTTCAACTTGCTGCCTATGCTCACCGCTGAGGAGAACATTGCCCTGCCTCTGCTGATCGATGGCCAGGATCCTCGCGCCTATCGTGAGCGTATCGAGCACCTGCTGCAGCTGGTCGGATTGGCAGATAGACGCTACCACAAGCCCGATCAGCTGTCCGGCGGCGAGCAGCAGCGCGTGGCAATCGCACGCGCACTTGTCACCAACCCAGCTATCGTGCTGGCAGACGAGCCCACCGGCAATCTGGACAGCAAGACAGGCGAGGAAATCCTGCGCTTGCTACGCCGCTCATGTGACGAATTGCAGCAAACCATCGTGATGGTGACGCACGATGCGCGCGCGGCCAGCTTTGCCGACCGTGTGGTGTTTCTGATAGAC
>JASFBB010000048.1:0-5574 GCA_036172345.1 Anaerolineae bacterium | reverse complement strand
CTCAGATTTTTGTAGTAAAAATAGAGCGGGTGAATCACGATCCTGGGTAGATGTCTCTAAAATAAGCCGTGCGCGTTCCCCTGGGGAGCGCGCACGGCTTGTCGATGCTACGGTGATGTGCTTATCGCAGCTTATGCGCGGATCTCTTGACGCTGGAACAGCACATATCCGAGTGCAAACAAGAGAATAGTGGCTGCAATCAAACCAGTCAGCTGGGGCCATACTAATAGCACACTCTGAGTGAGTGGCAGAGGCGTTCCCAGTATAGCACCGTGGAGCTGGATGGGCAGCACCAGACCCACTGAGCGGACAGTGGGTTGCAATAGTGCCAGCATCACTTCAGTGTACAACGTGTTGGGAGAGAGGCGCGTCAAAGTGAGCTCCAGCTGTGCCTGTGCCAGGATTTCCTCAGGGAATCCATAGCGCACTGGCTGCAGAATAGGCGCCAGCACCCCAGCCAGGATGCCCCAGAAGACGGTGAAGAACAACCAGGCGGCAATGGAAGCTAAAGCTGCGGTAGCGGGCTGACGGAATATGATAGAAAACAGCATAGCCACGGACAGCCAGATGCCGCCGTAGAAGATAGTTGCCAGCAGGAACCACAAGCTGCGCGCCACCTCTTCGCCGCTTGGCGGGACACCCAGACCGATCATCCCCGCGCCGATGATAAGCAACCAGATGGTTGCCAACACCAATGCCAGAGTGAAGATGCCGGCCAGAAACTTGCCCAATAACAGGGCGTCCCGGTAGATCGGCTGTGCCAAGACGCGTGACATCGTGCGACGGCTGAACTCTCCATTGACGCTGTCAAATGCCAGTGCAATGGCGATAAGAGGCACCAGGAAGCCGAGAAAGCCCACGAAGGCGGGCAGTGGCTCGCGAGCTGTGGTGAAGAGGCGCAGAAGGATGAAGGGATCTTGCCCTACCGTTTCCCGTAGATTCTGCGTTGCGGCGTATACGGTGCCTATTGCTGTCAGCACGATCAAAATTTCCAGGATGCGCATCCGCATCCCGGTGAGATGGTCGGCCATTTCCTTGGCCACTACAGCCCAGAGGCCACTCCAGGGCGATCCCTCACGGCCACGTATTCTTTCCCGCGGTTGTTCAGGTTGCTGTGCCATGGTGCACCTCCTCGAAGTACTGAGCGTAGATGTCATCTAAACTGGGTGTCTCCACACCTAAGCTCCACAGCCGTCCACCGGCTTGCACGACTGCACGTGCCGCCTCAGCGCGCAGATCTTGCGCGGCTACGATGCGATAGCGGTTGTGATCTTCACGTGTCACCTCTTGTGCACCCGGAAGCTGACGCAGCGCCTCTTGGATTGCGTCCTCTGGCCCCTCCACTTGCAACCAGACATGATAGGCGCCTGCCAATACTTTTTGTGCCAGCTCGGGCACGCTGCCCTCGAGCACCATACGACCACGGTGGAACAACCCCACTCGGTCGCAGATCGCCTGCACTTGATGCAATAGGTGGGAGGAGAGGAGGACGGTAATGCCATCCTGCTTCAGGCCGCGGATGATGTTCAGGAACTCGCGGGCACCTTCTGGGTCCAACCCCTGTGTGGGCTCGTCGAGAATGACCAGTTGCGGGCGTTTGAGCAATACTTCCGCTACGCCCAGGCGACGGCGCATACCGCGCGAGAAGGTGCTGACTGGCTGATCGGCGACGTCGTGTAAGCCCATCCGCGTCAGAGCCTCCTCAATGCGGCGATGCGCCTCGGCGCGGGGCAGGCCGTTCAGCTTGGTGATATAGATTAAATTCACCCGCGCGCTGAGCTCATCGTAGAAGCCCACCTCGTCCGGCATGTACCCAACGCGTGCCTTGACACTGAGGGGTTGGCGAGCCGGGTCGAGCCCAAGCACGCGTACACTGCCGGAGGTCGGCTCCGTCAGGCCGAGGAGCATCAGGATAGTGGTCGTTTTACCTGAGCCGTTGGGACCCAAAACCCCGAACACCTCGCCCTGACGGATGCTGAGGTTCAACCTATCCACAGCGACCAGGTCGCCATATTTCTTGGTCAAGTCGTGCGTCTCGACCACCAGTTCGCCCATTCTCTAACCCTCCTGACGGCATCAGCGGCGACCAAAGCGCAATACAGCGATCGCCACCACGCCGACCGCCACAGCGATCAACACAACACCTACCACACCCCAGAGCGTCGAAGTCAACACAGTGATGCGGAAATCGGCCGATTTGGCGGTGCCATCGGTAGGCTGAGCGCGCACCGTGACCATGTAATCACCGGCGAGAGCTTTATCAGAGGGACGGATTTTGGCAGTCACCTCCGCCTGCTGACCGGCGGGTACTTCGTCAATTTCCTTGGGCACGAACTCGACAGACCAGCCGGCTGGCTCGCTGGAGCTGAGTGTAATGGCACGTGCTGGGGCACTGCCAGTATTGCGGATGATCACCTTCAGAGGCGTTTCACTGCCGGCATATGCGGTACCCGAGAGCCGTCCATCCGGCGCTGTCACAGTGAGATCCGCCTCGCCGGTGACCTCTGCGGTCAAGTTCAAGGTCGCGTTTGCTTCGCCGCCTTCTGCGCGTACTGTGATCGGATAGCTACCTGCGGCCAGATCCGGAAACGCTCGTGCTTCGATGCTAATGCTCTTCGACTGATTGGCATCCAGTGGCACATTGGTCACTTCCTGGCCGGTCATTTTGAAGGTGACCATGAACCCTGGCGGCGCATCTGCCATCAGGTTGACCGCAAGATTCTCATCACCTTCGTTTTTCAGCGTGGCGTTGTAACGGAATGTTGTGTTGGGCTTACCACGTAGCGTGGGCAGGTCCACGGTGAATGAGAGGCTGGGCGGCAGCTTCTCCTGAACAGTGATCTCCAGAGGCAGGGTTGACTCCGCACGGTTGCTCTTGGCACGCACAACGAAGCGGTAGGTACCTGCCTTGACATTCTCTGGAGGTTCTAGCTTGAGGGTGATATTAGTGTCTGTTCCGGGCTCGACGTAGGCAGCCGAGATAATCTTGACACCGCCGCGGAATGAAGCCTTCCACCCCTCAGGCAGTTCGATGACCTCCAATTGTGTTGTTTGGGGTTCGGTGCTAGTGCGCAGTTTGAGATCGATATTCACATTTTCGCCCATCTCAACTGTCTGGTTAGGAAAGGCGGTGGTAAGTGCTAGTGCGCCCACTTCGAAGGTGGGCTTCTCTGTTTCTGGACTCGTCTGCGCCAGGGCTAGTTGTGGCATAGCCGCTAGCAGTGTTAACACTACAATGATCGCGATGATCCGACTGACGATTTGTTTCATTTCCTTGCCTCCTTTCTGCTAATTAGATTCGCTTTTCACTTTCTGGTTAATGGATTAAAGAGGGATTAACGGTACACTAGAAAATCGTTAGAAATCTCTATCCTTTGTCCCTTGATGTCCCCAACCGGAGACAGGCGGTTTGCCATTTTGCTTCAGCCAATCCAGCAAAGCACGCGCGCTTCCCGTCGCCAGCGCGATACAGGTGTCTGCTGCGCTGTAGTACAGGTATAGCGTATCCCCATCGTCGCCCAAAGTATAGCCGCATGGGAAGACCACGTTATCCACGTCACCTTCACGTTCATAAGGGGTTTCGGGACCGAAGACCCACGTATCTCCGCGCAGCAGGCAGCGCTGTGGGTTCTCGAGATCCAACAATGCCAGCCCGAGTCGATACAGACAACCCCCGGCTGTCTGGCGCACGCCGTGATAAATGATGAGCCAGCCTTCCTTGGTCTCAATAGGGGGCGTGCAAAGGCCAATTTTGTTAGCATCCCACCAGGCACCGCGTCTTGCTTCGATTAAGAGCCGATGGTTACCCCAATGACGCAGATCTGGTGAATACGAAATCCACATATGGGCTCCTAATGGGGTGACAGGCCGATGGATCAGCACCCAATAGTCACCAAACATGCGGTGCGGCGACATCCCTTTATCCTCCCATCAAATCTGTGCTATCGTGATCCCACTATTGCAGCTCCTCCAAAGCTCTTGTCGATCGATGGAACGGATTCTTGGTGACAACCCTTCGATGCTCGAGTAGCTACTGCCATCCTGCGCATCGCTCGCGGGATTAAAGTGCTCCCTGAGCTTGGAATCGCCCTGGGAGTCAAAAAGTTTATGCGCGATTATTATCTAAGCGGATTGTGTTAGAGTAAGATAAGAGTAGTGTTAGCAATGTGTTAGAACTGGGGGCCAGGGGTTGGGCCTTATTGATCCTCTGCTATTTGATTGGGGCAAGGGCAGCCCCCACAACACCTGGCCCGACATGCGTTCCTACCACAGCTCCCACTTCTGTGGTAAGCATGCGGGTGCAGTGGAAGCGTTTTTGGAGCCCAGCTGCGAGCTTCTGTACCTCGTCAGGTGCCTGGGCATGGACCAGGACACATTGTACCGCCTTTCCCGGCCCTAGTTGTGCCTCGAAATGTTCGAGGAGACACTCGAGCGCTTTTGGCTTGCTGCGCGCTCTGTCCAAAGGTTGAACGATTCCATCTTGGATGGCAAGGATCGGCTTGATCTGAAGCAACGAACCGACGAGTGCGGCTGCCTTGCCGATACGTCCACCCTTCTGCAGATACTCTAATGTATCCACAACAAAGTAGAGTCGGATATCGTGACGGAGCTGTTCCAAACGTGCCACGATATCTTCCATCGGGTATTCTGCGGCAGCCATCTCAGCTGCTGTGAGTACCATTAGAGCTAGTCCGGCCGCTACCGAAAGGGAGTCAAATACCACGATGGGAACGTCGGACATCGTTTGTCGAGCCTCTATAGCGCTTTGATAGGTGCCACTCAGATAGCTAGAGATCACCAAGCACAGCACTTGATGTCCGGCGTGGCTCAGTTCGGTGAACACCTGGCGAAATTCTCCAGGCGAAGGTTGGGACGTGGTGGGTAGGACAGGAGAAGTAACTAACAGGCGATAAAATTGTTCCGGAGTTAAATTGATCCCCTCACGGTAGATGCGCTGGCCGAAGTGCACGTTGAGGGATACCGCCCGGATGTCATGCTGATGCAGCACCTCTTTGGGAAGGTAACAGGTCGAATCGGTCACCACCTTAATCACTGGGTGGCTCTCCTGGCTTGTTCACCCTTCGGGTGCTTTCCACAGCTTTCAATGCATCTTGTAAGAAGGCGTTCAGGCGATTGAAACTCTCCTCACTCAGTTCATTCAGCTGCTCTTGGAATTCACGGATGTGATGTGTCAACCGCTCGGCGAGGGAAGGATCGTCGGTTTGACCCGATACCAGTGATCCCAAACTCAAGCCGGCCAGCGTCCCGAGACCGACCGGTCCGCTCCTGACCGTCAGGGGTTGGAGGGCACCTAAGGTGAAATTGCGTTCCTGGCACTGCGCCAGATTGAGCAACAGCACACCGATCATCTCGGTACAGTAAGCAAGTGGAGTTTTCACGTCGGGAAGCTGACCCAATAGATCGCGCATCGCTTTGCGTGAATTGCTTTCGAGCGCTTGACGCAACCGACGCAAGACGTTTTCCTTGATTTGGGGCCACTCATCTCCGCCGAACATATCCTGACGCAGCTGGGTCAAAAATTTTGCCGCGCGATAAGTGGGATAAAACAGCACC
>JASFBB010000047.1:0-2224 GCA_036172345.1 Anaerolineae bacterium | reverse complement strand
CGCCTGTCGCGCATGGCGATGGGCGAGGTGCCGGCAGTGGCGCTGGCCGTGCTCGCCGTGGCGCTGGTGCAGATGTATACTCGTCGCGGCGCGTGGGTCTGGTTGTTGCTTTCCGGCCTGTTCTATAGCGCGAGCTCGCTGGTCAAGGCGGTGAATCCGTTGATTGTGCTGCCGATCCTATGGCTGGTGGTCACGAGGCCAGGGCAGGTGAGCGGGCGCGGTCGTGTCGCATGCATAGCTGCTTGGGGCGTCGCCGCGCTGGTGCCACTGGCGCTATGCCTCGTATTCTATGATCCGATCGCCTTCTACGACCAGGTGATCGCCTTCCGGCTGCAATTGCGGGCGGTTTATCCGTCGCAGATCGAGCGCAATCTGGCCTGGCTGGTGGACTTCTGGCGCCAGCATTGGGGCATCATAGTGTTAGCGCTCGGTGGTGGTGTATTGTTGGCCCGCCGAGCGCGCTGGAAGACGCTCATTTCGCTGGGATTGTGGCTGGTGGGTGGCGGCATCTTGCCGTTGATCATCCATTCGCCGCTGTTTTACCAGCACACTATCATCCTATTGCCACCCCTGGCATTGTTGTGCGGTGGCGCAGTTGCCACGACATGGCAACTGCTCCGTGAGCGGCGCTGGCTGTGGAGTAGCTTGGGTGTGGGATCTGCGATCGTCCTGATATCGAGTGCGCCGGGCATGGTACAGGCGAATAACGAGGTGCTATGGGCACGCTTTGGCCGCGAGGCAGAAGCAATCGCATTATTGCAACAGGTGACACGCCCCGAGGACGCGGTCATTAGTGACAACCTGATGTTGACATTTATGGCGCAGCGTAAGCCGCCTCCCCCCTTTGGCGACCTGGCGCAGGTGGCCATTGACAGCGGCCGCCAGACCAGCCAGCGCCTGATCGCCCTCTCGGAAGCATATCGCGTGGAAGCGGTGGCAAATTGGGCATTACGACTGCCCCAGCTGACGGAATATATGGAATGGGTAAAACACCACTATCTGGTACGACGTGTCTGGGACGACCATCATGTGCTCTGCTTCGCGCGCAAGGTGACGGCCGATGAGGTGCCGCAAAGGCGCTCGGCCACGTTTGAAGAGGGCATCGCACTGGTCGGCTTCGGTGCACAGGCGGATGAGGCGGCCAAGTGGCTGCGCGTGACTGTGTTCTGGGAGGCGGCGCAGGTGCCGAGGCGCGATCTCACCGTTTTTGTGCATCTGTATGACGCCGCCGGGCAGCTAGTCGCATCGCATGATGGACAGCCGGTGTATGGCTACCTGCCCACCACGCGCTGGCCGTTGAACGAGCTGATTCCCGACCGCCACGACTTCCCGCTCCCGACGAACCTGCCAGCAGGCGATTATACCCTGGCGACCGGCCTGTATGACCCTGTAAGCGGCACGCGCCTGGCAGTGACCGTGGATGGCCAAGCAGTCGACCAACGTGCTGTGACGTTGACAACCATTTCTATCTCCCGGCCATTATCCCAACAGAGACGCCAAGGAAAGTGAACGTTATGACGACTAAACACCCTCTTTCTCCATCGCAGCCGGCACACACAGCACATGCGGCACCCATTTCTTCCCAGGCTGCGCCGCAGCGGCGTGGGCGCCATTGGGAATGGCTGCTGACCCTGGTAATCTTCCTGGCGGCATTGCTGCCACGGCTGACGAGCTTGGATGCGTTTCTGACGGCGGACGAGGACGATCAGATCCGCTTTGCGGCCAGCTTTCTGGAAGCGATACAGACGCAGGACTGGGCGCGCGCCGCGTTGCTGGGCTATCCGGGGGTGCCCACAATGGCCTTCGGCGCATTGGGACTGTGGGTGCGCTTCCTGTTGCACCAATGGAACGTCGCGCCGCTGCCGGACAACCCAGCTGATCTGGCAGCGGCACTTGCGGCCGTGCAGCAATATCCGCTCACTTACATTCCGGCGGCGCGCGCCGCCCTAGCGGCGATGGCTGCGCTGGCTGTGCTGGCTATATATCTGCTGTTGCGCCGCCTGATCGGTACACGTGGGGCGCTGATCGCAGCCGTGTTGATCGCCACCGAACCGATGTTCTTGGCCAACTCGCGCGTGCTGCACGTGGACGCTCCGCTCACCTACTTTATGTTCCTCTCCTTTCTGGCCTTCTGGCTGTATCTGCGCGGGGGAAGGTGGGGCTGGCTGTTCGCGTCCGGCGTGTGCGGCGCACTGGCGGTGCTCAGCAAGACGCCGGGCGTCAT
>JASFBB010000046.1:0-12389 GCA_036172345.1 Anaerolineae bacterium | reverse complement strand
GGGAGCCCTCAACGTAGCGCATTACGATGTAACGCAGTCCGTCGTGTTCGCCAAAGTCGTAGACGGGCAAAATGTTAGGGTGGTGCAATGCAGCCACCGCGCGCGCCTCACGGACAAATCGGCGCGCGAATTCTGCCCGGTCGGCATGGTAAGGCGAGAGAATCTTGAGCGCCACATAGCGGTCGAGGTCTGACTGGTACGCCTTGTACACCGTGGAGACACCGCCGCCGCCGATAGGCTCAATGACGCGATATTTGCCGATCGTGCGGCCAATGATTGTCGTATCTGTAGAAGGTGATCCTGGTTGTTGCATTTTTACGCGCTTCCCTATCCGAAAACACAAAGAAATGGCCTCATCTCGCCTGAGAACGAGGTGCGTGCCCGTGTAAGATGAGTTCACCTTTGGCGTGCGTCTTCGCACGAGGGCGTTCGCTCAAACAAAAAACCACGCACCGCTACGCTATCGGAGCAGAAGGTGCGTGGTTCGCTTCTTAATCTGCTATCAGCTTGGGGTATAGATCGATATCAAGAACGTGATGACGGCACTTTAGCTCGTGGCCAAAATTTTATGACAAGTCCATTATACCAACAATTCTCAAGAAAATCAACCCCTTATTGCGCGAGTTGACCAAACAATGGTCAATTTGTGTCCTCGTTCTCTATGTTTGAGTCCCTCTGCCCATGATGGCAGGGTGATAGATGACGAAATCGCTCTGATCAGACATATTTGTGCTATTCGGCACAAAACGTTCAAAATCAATCACTTTGCGCCATTGACGACCACCGTAGACAATAGGTATGATGGTAAAGTAGTAATTGCATCCTTACTAGGTCAGAAATGATCACCACCCGAGAAGGCGGATGATACCTGGTCAGCGTGAGGTGGTCATTCTCAGTGCATTACAGCAGCGCGGTGTCGTCACGATAAGTGAGATCTGTGCGATGTGTCAGTGTTCACCAGTGACGGCGCGGCGCGACCTAGAACGCCTTGAGCAGCAGGGCTTGCTCCTGCGCACCCATGGTGGTGCCATGCTACCCAACTCCACACGTCAACCCTCTCCCTCGGCGCACTGGCATATTGCCCAGGAAACACGTACCGCGCTCCTCGACCATTGCGATGTACTGGTCGCCACACCGGCCGAGACCCTTGCAACTCGCTTGCTGTTGCAGCGGGCCTTTCGAAATAGGATACCTATAGTAGCCGAGTCGACCATCTGTGAGGGTGCTGCTACTGCTATCTCCATCGACGATTACCATGCCGGGGTGGAACTGGGGCGTTGGGTGGGTACCCACGCACCCAGGTTGGTGGGGGATGCCATCAAAGCCTTGTACATTGGCGCCAAGCGGCCCAACTGCGCGGCGCGCGGTCGTGGATTCGCCGACGGACTGCACAGTGCCTCGCCCAGCGGATACACCTTGCTCCAGGTAGATGGGGAGGGGCTGTGGCGTCGCGCCTATCAGATTGCTGTGGATGCCTTTATGGTACATCCGGACATCAATGTGATCTGTGGTGTGAACGACGACTCAGCGTTGGCCGCTTTGGAAGCTTATCGCGCCATCGGACGTGATGAACGTCGGTTGCTGGTGGTTTCGTTTGGCCTGGAAGGCGACAGAGCGCGCGATGCGCTGAGCAGTGGAGGGCCCTTTAAGGCGAGCATCGCCATGTTCCCAGAGGTGGTCGGACGGGCATGCGTAGATGCTGCTATCTGTGCATATCATCATTGCGCTCTTCCACGCCACATCGTCACCCCGCATGTGCTGGTCACTTGCGAGTCGCTTGAGCAATATTATCGGAGAGAGGATCAGAACGGTGCGTGGTCTGTCAATTGGCCCATCGTCGCCCACCTGCCGAGCGCCAGCGCCGCTTATAGCTTGCTAGGGCAGTGTCACGATCGCCCCAAGCCGCGGCGGGTGGGTTTAGTGGTGATCTTCAGCGAACATGACTGGTATCGCAACATCCAGCGCATTATGCGTGCCTATGCACACTCCCTCGGTATCCATCTGCAATCCGTAGATGCCAGCCAGGATGCCGAACAGGAGATTGACATGCTCAAACGCAGCATCGGATGCGTGGCAGCGCAGCTGGTCAATCCGGGCGATACCATTATTCTAGACAGCGGCCGCACCACCGCTTATCTGGCACAGCACCTGCGCGGCCGCCAAAACATCACCGTCATCACCAACTCGGTGCCTGTGCTGTCCGAGCTGGGCAGTGAGCCAGGTATTGCCGTTGTTGCCACAGGGGGTACGTTGCGGTACGAAAGCATGGCGCTCTCGGGGCCGGCTGCGGAAGCTTCCCTATATGACCTGCGCGCGGACAAGGCGTTCATCACCGGAACAGGTGTGAGTCTGGACTTTGGTCTCTCCAACACCAACATCCAAGAGGCGACCGTTAAGCTGATGATGATAAAGGCGGCACGCGAGGTGATCCTGCTGGCAGATCATACCAAATTGGGCATCGAGTCGCTGGTGAAAGTGGCACCACTGCAGATGATCCACCGCTTGGTCACCGATGCTGGCATCAGCTCGCAGCTGCGTTGGGCATTTATCGAGCGCGGCATTGAGGTGACTACTGCCGATGAACTCATCCTTGATGATGAGCCTATGCACCTGCGATCGAGTGACCGAGCACGGCATAGCCTAGGTTATCAGGCAAAGCGATAGCCGTGATCCGGTTCGGCGCCGATAATGCGAAGTGCTGTCGCTCGACAAAGAAAGGAGGTGAGAATCAGGAAGATAATTGCAAAGTTTGCTAATGTGATGGCTAAGCTTGTATTTCGACTCATAAGGAGGGAATCCCAATGGTGAATCGAAAAGGGACAATTGGCGTCTCTCTGCTGGTAGTAGTTGGCCTGTTGGTCGGCCTCTTCGCCCTTACGACCACACCGTCTGTGGCGCAGGAACCCGTTACTATCAAGGCCATCATGATGCAAGGTGGCGGCTGGGTCGGTGTCACCCGAGAGCTGATCCCCGACTTCACGGCTAAGACCGGCATCAACGTGGAGATTGAGGAACAGCCCTATGGCGCTTTGAAGGACAAAGCAATCTTGGAGATGAGCGCCAAGACGGGCGTCTATGATATCGTTGTGCTGGACACTGCCTGGCTAGCTGAGTTTGCCGAAGCCGGCTACGTGGCAGATCTCACGCCGCTCATCGAGAAGTACAAGACCCCGGTAGATGGTTACCTGCCGCCCCAGGCACAAGCATGTATCCATCAAGGCAAATACTACGCGCTGCCTTTTGAGATCGACACCCGTGTATTAGGCGTCAACATGGAGATGGCGCAGGCAGCCGGCATCACCGAGCCACCCAAGACCATTGATGAGTTCGTCGACGCTGCCATCCGCATGACCCTGGACAAGAACGGCAAGAACCCTCGCGACCCAGACTTTGATAAGGACAATATCGTGCAATATGGTTTCGTCCACACCGGCTTGTCCGGCCCTTACATTGCGCTCGACTTTGCGCCCTTCATGTGGGGCATGGGTGGTGACATCCTCAGGGAGAACGGCCCGAAGGACTACACGGTGGTGGTGGATAGCCCAGAGACTATCGCTGCACTCACCATGTATACCGAGCTGCTGACCAAGTGGCACGTTTCACCGCCTGCTAGCACCACCTTCGAGGAAAATCAGCAGGAAGAAGTGCTGCGCCTAGGGAGGGGTGCCATGGGTATCCTACCCAGCCCGTCTCATGCTGCACACCTGAACGGCAGCTTGGGCTTCGAAGACACCAAGGTCAAGGGCAAGTTCAAGTTCGTGCCCACACCGGCCAATCCGCCCAACAAGCCCAAGACGCGTACTGGCATTTGGGCGATGTTTATCCCGGCCGATTCTAAGCATGTTGATGAAGCATTCCAGTTTGCCCAGTGGATCACCTCCGATGAGGAAGCCGCTGTCAAGTACGCTAAACTGGGCGGTGCCTCACCTTGGATGGCAGCGTGGTCGCATCCCGACGTGACCGCCGTCTATCCCTTCCTGCCCGAAGTAATGGAAGTAATGTTGGTCTCCTGGGCTGAGCCTCCTATTCCAGAGTGGGGACAGATCCGCCAGATCTTCGGCGAGATGGCCAGTGAGGCATTGACTCAGCAGAAGACCCCTGAACAGGCAGTGAAGGACGCTGCCGAGCGGATGCGCCAGGTGTTGAGGGATGCCGGCTATCCTAATCCCTAATTAGGGACACGCTCGCTCAAAACCATCGTGACACGCAGAGATCGTAGGGGAGTGTAGCGAGTACTGGCTCGTTACACTCCCCCCAGTCACCAACTGGGACAGGGAGGTAAGAAAACCCATGGCAGGTTCCAACGCCTGCACAGAGCCGGTGAAGGGCGAGTCGCAAATACTGCCATTGTCGTGTCAGACGGGACGCAGCATTTCTTCCATCTTGTCGGAAAGACGTCATGCTGGCTACGTCTTTCTCGCACCGGCATTGATCTATCTGATTGCCTTTAGTGTGTATCCGCTGCTCTATTCCATCAACGTGAGCTTGCGGCAGTACATCCTCTCCAAACCATACTTGGGGATGCCCTGGGTGGGATTGGAGAACTTCTGGCGCGTGCTGAGCGACAGTCATTTTCACTACTCGCTGACGGCCACGCTCTACTTTACCGTGGCAGCGGTCAGCATCGAATTGTTGCTTGGTCTTGGCATTGCCCTGCTATTGAACCGGCCGATCTTGGGGATTGGTATCATCCGTACCATCGTGGTCATACCTATGATGATCGCGCCCGTGGTGGTGGGATTGTCATGGAAGTATATGCTCGACTATGACACAGGCGTGTTAAACTATTTCATCCGCCAGCTCGGCATCCAGCCGCCGAACTGGCTGGGTGACGCAAAAGCGGTCATCCCTGCGCTGGTGATCACCGACGTGTGGGAGTGGACCCCTTTATTTGTGTTGCTGTTACTGGCCGGTCTGCAGGCAATGCCCCAGGAACCGTTTGAGGCGGCGAAGGTGGACGGAGCATCGAGCTGGCAGACCTTTGTCCATCTGACATTGCCATTTTTGCGACCTTTCATCCTGATTGCCTTATTGTTACGTGTGATTGACTCGCTGCGCACGTTCGACATCCCATTTGTCATGACAGCCGGCGGTCCTGGTCGGGCGACCGAATTTGCCAGCCTATATGCCTACCGACAGGCATTTTCTTACTATTATGTCAGCGTGGGAATTGCCGCCGCTTTTATCATCCTGATCGTCATCACGATTCTGTCCAACCTGTTGGTCAGAGCGCTGCCCACACCGGAAATGGGGGAGTGAGATATGAGGCGGAAAAACATCGGACTGCATACCGTGGGCACAGTTCTCACCTATGTGGGGGTGGTGTTGGTTCTGATCTGGGTGCTCTTTCCGGTTGTTTGGGTGGTCATGGGTTCTCTGAAGGCCAGAGAGCTGGCAGCGGCGATCCCGCCGGTATGGATCTTCACACCCAGTCTGGACAACTACAGTTCTGCTTTCTTACGGCGCAATTTTGGGATTCTATTCGTTAATAGTCTTGTCGCCACCGTCGCCAGCACTGCTATTGTCTTGTTACTGGGCTCTATGGCTGGTTATGCGCTGGCGCGGTTTAAGATTGCGGGCAAACAAAACATCCTCTTCTGGATACTCTCCACGCGTATGTTCCCGCCCATCGCTGCCGTTATTCCCATCTTCCTGTTGTTCAACACGCTGCGGCTGGTTGATACGCGACAGGGATTGATACTGTTGTACGTTGCGTTCAACTTGCCCTTTGCCATATGGATCATGCGCGGGTTCTTCGCCGAGATACCTTCTGATCTAGATGATGCTGCTTTGGTGGACGGTTGTTCGCCGTGGCAAGCTTTCACTCGGGTGATCCTTCCCTTAGCCGCGCCAGGCTTAGCGGCAACGGCCATCTTCTGCATGATGTTCTCGTGGAACGAGTTCTTGTTCGCCCTGATTATCAGCCGCGCTCAGACACAGACACTGCCTATCGGCGTGATGGGGTTCATCACCCAGCGCGGGGTGTTGTGGGGTGAGATGTCGGCGGCATCAACTGTGATCATGGCGCCGATGATCATCTTCACCTTTTTAGTACAACGTTACCTGATTCGGGGCCTCACTTTCGGTGCCGTAAAAGGCTAATCACAATGTGGAGATAAAAGTATGAATCGCAAAGAACGTCTTCTCACCGCAATCAGGCTTCAACAGCCTGACCGCGTCCCTATGTTCGACTTTCTCTTTCAACAACCTATGTACGAAGCTCTGATTGGTCGCCACCCCGAGAGTTACAATGGACCGGACGCGGTGGCATTGGCGCTGGCGCTCGATCACGACGGCGTCTGGCTGCCGTTCGGAGGCTACACCGGCTTCAAGCCTGAACGGCTGGATGAGGATACCTACATTGACGAATGGGGTACCACCTATCGCCATACCGCTTCATCGTGGCCAATCGACGCCCCGATAGGCTTCCCTATCAAGTCGCGTGCTGATCTGGCGTGCTATCGCCCGCCTGATCCGACGTTGCCGGGTCGCCTGTCTGAACTGGAGGCAGCGCGCGATATGCCCCATGACAACCTGGCGCTTCTGGCTGGCCTTCAGGGGCCGTTTACCACGGCCTGGATGTTGATGGGCTACGAACAGATCTGCTACGCGCTCTATGACGAGCCTGAAATGCTGACCGAGATCTTCAAAATCTCAAACGAGTACTTCAAAGAGGCAGCGCGATTATGTGTGCAAGCAGGTTGTGACGGCATTTGGTTGGCAGACGATCTAGGTGACAGTACGCGTGGGTTTCTGAAACTCGATCTCTTCCGCAAATATCTATTGCCCTATCTAGCTGATCTGGCCGAGTATATAGCCAACTTAGGGGTGCCCGTGTTGCTCCATTCCTGTGGGCATATCCGTGAGTACCTGCCCGATTTAGCTCAGACCAAGATCAGCGCCATCCATCCGCTCCAGCGCACCGCCGGTATGACTTGCGCTGGGTCAAGGAGCACTATGGTCAGCGTTTCTGCGTCATCGGCAATATCGACTCATCGCGCACCTTGCCGTTCGGCACGCCGGAGGAGGTGGCTGCCGAAGTGCGCGAGGCAATCGACATCGCCGCACCGGGCGGGGGCTATGTGCTGGCTTCCGATCACTCGCTACATGATGGCATCCCAGTGGAGAATATCATCACTATGTTCCGTGTCGGCCGTGAGTACGGAGGCAGTTTCTACCAGTAGCTAAGTATGCAATACCGGGAATACACCTCGCTCGTTCGGATGGAAAGGCGGTAAGAGAAGGTTACCCTTAAAAGGATCCAGGTCACCGGACTTATCAGCCCGCCGTTCCGCCAAAGTTGTGCAATGCATTTGCCTAAGATTTTCATAGGGTAATAAGCTAATAGACCGGGTAAATTGACGTTTTTCGGCACCCACGATATACTGAGTTATCTCCGCTTCTAACCAATAGCACTTCCACTGCAGTTGAGGCGCGGAGCATTGGGCAGATTCTCGAATGCCCGCCAGGAAGAGGGCATGGAATCCCGCTTTCTATCGGTTTTTGCTCCCATTGAGTCTGCGAAGCGTATCCAGATCATCGATATGCTGCGTGGGGTCGCTCTGTTGGGTATCTTGCTGGTCAACGTGGGGCGGCTCTGGCGTTCGCTCACCTACCTCAAATGGCAAGCCCATGCGTGAGCCGGTTGTCTCCCCGACGTAAAAATGAAAGTGTGCGTTCACATCGCCATATTGACGATGGGGTTTAGTGGACTGGTTGCCGAAGTGCTCCTGTTGAGGGAGTTTCTGATCATTTTTTCAGGCAACGAGCTCTCCATCGGCATTGTTCTGGCCAACTGGCTCATCCTCGAAGCTCTCGGTTCTTTCGTTTTTGGTTGGAAGGCCGAGAAGCTCCAAAACAAGCTCGAAACATTCACGGTGATCACCACACTTTTCTTCATATTCTTACTTGTGGTTATTTTCCTGATACGCATTTTGAAAAGGGCAATGGGCATTTCCATTGGCGAAAGCATCGGTCTTATACCGATGCTGTACTCCTCTTTTCTTTTACTTTTGCCGGTGAGCACACTTCACGGCGCCCTGTTTACCTCCAGTTGCCAGCTCTATTCTACGCTTTCTGGCCAGAGTACCGCCTCTGTCGGCAGGGTGTACATGTATGAGACCGTGGGCACCCTGGTCGGCGGAATCCTCTGTACCTATCTCTTGATCCCCTACCTGCACACCTTTCAAACAGCCGTGTGGCTCGCCCTGTTGAACTTCACGGTGTGCCTCGCCTTGCTTGTCCTCCACGGGAAAGCCAGGTTATTTCGAAGGACGAGTCTAGTTGGCTTGAGCGCCCTCATCATCCTCTCTGGTTATGGGGTCTCTGCTGGTCAGGTGGACAAGCTCCATCATTATTCAATCCAAGCGCAGTGGAAAGGCCACAATATTGTCCATTACCAAAATTCCCCATACGGCAACATCTGCGTCATCGAAAACGAAGGACAGTACGTCTTCTTTGAGGATGGTGTCCCGAGTCTCATAACACCGGTTCCGGATATCCCGTCCGTTGAAGAATTGGTGCATCTTCCGCTCCTTGCCCACCCTCAGCCCAAAAGGATTCTCATCCTGAGCGGTGGTGCGGGTGGTGTGATCTATGAAGTGCTGAAGCATCCGTTGATCGAGGCTGTTGAATATGCGGAGCTCGATCCGCTGCTCCTCGAGCTGTTGAAGAAATTCCCCACGCCGCTGACCGAGTCCGAGCTCGGCGACAAAAGGGTCACGATCCAATATATCGACGGCCGTATGTATCTCGGCACAACGCAGAACGTCTATGACCTGATCCTGATAGGGATCACCGAGCCCTCGACCCTGCAGACGAACCGCTTCTTCACAAAGGAATTCTTCGCCCTTGCCAAGACAAAGCTGCACAAGGAGGGCATCCTTGTGCTGGAGTTGCCGGGTTCCCTGACGTATTCGAGTGAAGAATTGAAAAACTTGAACAGCTGTATCTTTAGTACGCTGCGAGGTGTCTTTCCCCATGTTCGGGTGTTTCCTGGTGACGGTGCGAATTTGTTCCTAGCCTCGAATTCCCCAGAAGTTTTAGCTGCAGACACGGCACAAGTGTTAGCGCGGCTGGAGCAGCGGGAGATCCAGGCGGAGGTGCTCATCCCCTGGTACATCGAGCAAAAGCTGCATCCCGGCTGGCAGGAGTGGTTCGATCGCTTCGTTGAAGGCGGCGCTCAGCGGATCAATTCGGATCTCAATCCCATAGGGGTGTTCTACAGCATCGCCCATTGGAATGCCTTGTTTGCCCCATCACTCCGCTGGCTCTTCAGACAATTCGAGAGGATCAACATGGAGGTCATTGCGCTTCTGGTCGCCATCTCCCTTATCTTTTATCTCCTCTTCCGGCCCAGAACCCCACGATACTTTCGGGCGGGTCTCCTCTTGTCTGTCATCACAACCGGCTTTGCCGGGATGATCTTTGACCTTATACTGATTTTTGCCTTTCAATCCATTTATGGGTATGTGTTTTCATGGATTGGGTTTCTTGTAGCCGCCTTTATGGCTGGAGCAGCAGGTGGAGCGATGCTGACGACGGCGGTTCTGGAACAGATCAGTTTGAGGCATTTCGTAAAGATCGAGCTGGCGATAGCGGGTTTTGCGCTGGGGTGCCCTCTGGTGCTCTTAGTTGCCACGGCATATTCAGGCGGTCCGGATGCGTTTCTGCTCAAGCTGATATTTCTGGCGCTTGCATTCATCGGCGGATTCGCGATCGCCTCCCAGTTTCCTCTGGCGAATAAGTTGTATTTACAAGAGTATGTGAGCTTAACGCAAACGGCAGGACTGCTTTATGCCGCTGACTTGCTAGGTGGATGGCTGGGGGGCATTGCCGGCGCTGCAGTGCTTTTGCCTGTCCTGGGCCTTGTCGGTACGAGCGTCACGGTGGCTCTGCTCAAATTGATCAGCTTCGTGGTCATCGTCACCCAGGCCCATTGGCAGCGATAGAAGAGATGAAAGGGTGAAAGAGGTGAAATTATGGAGGAGGTGGAGGATGGCAGACTATTCTCCACGAAAGGTGACACGGCGCGATTTTCTCAAGGGCACCGCGCAGCTGTGCCTCAAAGTCGGATTGTCCCCCCTTCTGCTTTGCTCATGTCGGGTGGGTGCTTCTTACGATGAACCGGTAGCTACCAACGAGCCGACAGCGGTGAGCGAAGAGCCTGATAAGACAGGCTCTCACTTTGAACCGGCCTACCTGAAGCTTCACCGCACGGGTGAACTGGCAGAGCGGGCGGAACGGCTCTGGAAGATTATGGAAAGCTGCCAGCTGTGTCCGCGAAGATGCCGCGTCAATCGCCTGGAAGGGATGAGCGGCTTCTGTCGTGCTCCTGGCGCGACATTGGTCGTGTCGGCATTTCATCCCCATTTCGGCGAGGAGAGGCCTCTTGTGGGCATAGGCGGCTCGGGGACGATTTTCCTGACCCATTGCAACTTACGGTGCGTCTTTTGTCAGAACTGGGAGATCAGCCAGCTCGGCATGGGCTCCGAACAGAAGATCGAGGACCTGGCCGAGATGATGCTCCAGCTGCAAAAGATCGGCTGTCACAACATCAACCTCGTGACCCCGACTCACTATTCCGCGCATATTCTCAAAGCGCTGGACATCGCGGCTGGAAAAGGGCTGCGACTGCCTATCGTCTACAACACCAGTGGCTGGGAGCGCCTCGAGATCTTGGAGTTTCTGGATGGAGTCGTGGATATCTATCTGCCCGACTTCAAATACTGGGATGGCGAGATGTCCGCAAAGTATTCCTCTGGAGCGGCGAATTATCCTGAGGTGACCAAGGCAGCGATTCTTGAGATGCACCGTCAAGTCGGTGTGGCCAAGCCGGCGCCAGATGGCATCATGCGAAGAGGGCTGATGATCCGGCATCTGGTGATGCCGAATGACGTGGGCGGCTCAGAAAAAGTTATGGAGTGGATAGCGGAGAACTTGCCAAAGGACACCTACGTCAACATTATGTCGCAGTATAATCCGCTCTACAAAGCATATGATTATCCGGAAATCGCGCGGAGAATCACCAAGGAGGAATACCAAAAGGTCGTGCAAAAGGCACAAGCAGTGGGGCTTACCAATCTCGACATTCAGGGATATTGGTGGCTGCGGGGATAGCCTTTGGCCAGGACTGGCTACGTTTTCATAGACGCCAGCACTTGTCGACCAGAGGCGTCTCTCCAATAAGTGAGTATAGTGGTGTAGTTTTTTTACCCATTATTCTAATTTTACATTTGACGCTACTCCTCCAGCGGGTTATAATATAACCGATGAAGTTCTCCTCGTTGTACATCGAATGCCACACTTTGTAAGAAAGGGGGGATGCTCTGGATTGTACTGGTGCGATTGCGTTTAAATGGGTCTATTAACTACTGCGCTTGTGAAATTCTAACAAAGGAGTGGAAAGGATGGTTAAGAAACTGATGTATCTGATGGTGATTGCTAGCATGCTGCTGGTGCTGGCACCTGCAGTGTTGGCAGCGGATCCAAATGTACAAGCCACCGTCACCGTCGAAATCTGGGACATGCAGCAGTCAGACAAGAAGATCCTGGAGGCACAGCAGAAGGCCATTGCGCAGTTTGAGCAAGAGAACCCTGGCATCAAGATTAACGTCACTGTATTCCCCTATGCCGAGTACCGCGACAAGCTGTTGATCGCCGTTCAGGGCGGCACCCCGCCGGACATCTCCACGCTCGACCAGATCTGGATGGCGCAATGGGCCGCCTCGGATGCGATCATCCCACTCGATGACTTTCTCGCCAAGTCAACCCTGACGCGCGATCAGTTCTTCCCCGGCGCGTGGGACTCGAACGTGTGGGGTGGCAAGGTTTGGGGGATCCCTCTGAACAACGACGTCTGGCAGGAGCTCTACTACAACAAGGATATGTTTAAAGCGGCTGGCCTGGATCCTGAGAAGCCCCCGGCGGACTGGGACGAGCTGCTCGAATACGCCAAGAAACTCAATAATCCACCCGACCAGTATGGCATTGCCATTATGGGTATGGGTGAGATGATCACCTGTATTATGGACTCGTTCATCCGCTCCAACGGTGGCGATATCATCAATCCGGAGGGCACAGAGGCGGTCATCAACAAGCCGGAAGCAGTTGAGGCTCTCAAGTTCTTGAAGGAGCTGGAGGCATATGCGCCGCCCGGCACCGCCAGCCGCAATGAGTCCGACGCCGTGGCGTTGTTCACCTCGGGCAAGGTGGCCATGATCCTGGCCGGCTCGTGGCAGCAGGACACCTTCAAAGGCTTCCCCGAGCTCAACTGGGGTGTGGCAATGACCCCTGCGCCCAAGGGTAAGATCTTCCGCGGCACGCTGGGCGGCTGGAACCTCTCGATCTACAAGGCATCTAAACATCCAAATGAAGCGTGGAAATATGTC
>JASFBB010000045.1:0-6634 GCA_036172345.1 Anaerolineae bacterium | reverse complement strand
TTGTAGCGCCTGTTCGGGTGGCCGCAGAAAATATCCGAGAAAGTCATACAACACTCTCCGCGGATTGGGCTCTTCCATTTCTCGCGCCAGGATTTCTTCGCGATTGAAGATCCGGATTCCCATGCGCACTAGGATAAGGTCTGCCACGCATAGTGCTGCGATGATCCACCAAAGGACGTCGTATTGTCCCCAAAAGAGCAAAATGCTCTCGCCTTGTACCAGCAAGGCCATTGGAATAATGATAAAACTGGCCAGCAGGTTAGCGACGCGTATGCTGGAAGTTTGACTGGAAACGATCACGGCAGCCGATACCATTACCGAGGCTTTTATGCTATTGAGCAGAAGCATCTGGAGCAGCATCGAACTGTCGGGCAGCCAACCAGAACTGAAAACCATGCCGATCAGGTAGACGGAGATAGCCAGGTAACTCGCGGCTAGTGGCAGAGCTAGCGCTGCCAGCATTTTGCCCAGATACAGCTCGCCATCGGATATGGGCATAGATAGCAGCGGCTCCAGACTGCCACGTTCCTTCTCACCCACGAAGGTCTCCAGAGCCAGTACCAAGGAGAAAGTGACGGGGAAGAATCCCACGATCATCAGGAGGAATGGATTCAGGCGTTCTGCGATGAGGACATTTTGACCACCGTAGCGCAACACAAAGTCACGTGCCATACCGGCGGTGAAGTTCATCAGGAAGGGGAACAGCAATGTAAGAATGAAAATAGGGGTCACGATGCGCCAGTCACGCAAGCTATCGCGTAGCTCTCGCCGGGTAACAACTAGAGCTAGACGCAAGCGTTCGCGCAGTGGGACTTCCCTATTGCTAGGAGAGAACGGGGGTGTTCTCGAAAGAGCTAATTGGCTTATGCACATCCTCATTGCTTGGCACTTCATTCACGATGCGCAGATACACTTCCTCCAAACTACGGGGTACTTCGCTGAGCGTAATAACAGGCACTCCACGTTCGATCAATCGCTGCATCAGTTGCGGATTCACCACTTCTGGTGTGGGCGTGGTGTAGCGTACCCAGTTATCTCCTCGCTCTTGTAGCTGAACCAGATCCTCCAAGAGAGGTAACAGCCCGTCCAGTGATGTCCCCAGGCGCAATTCGAATGGTGCATCACCCAGCAGGCAGCGTTTGAGCTCAGAGACGCTTCCCAGCGCAGCGATACGGCCGCGCCGAATGATGGCGATGCGGTCTGCTAACGCTTCCGCTTCACCTAGATTATGCGTGCATAATATGATCGTGCGTCTTTCGCGACGTAGCTCGATAATTGCCTCGCGTACCTGACGTGCACTATAGGGATCCATCGCGGAGGTCGGCTCGTCGAGGAAGAGCACCAGCGGGTCGTGCAACATAGCACGCACCAATGCCAGCTTCTGGCGCATTCCCTTTGAGTACTCGCCAAGGCGCTGGCGACGTGCTTCCCACAAATCGAAACGTCGCAGCAGCTGTTCGCTGCGCGCAGCACACTGGTGTGGGCCCAGCCCATGCAGCTGCCCAAAAAAGTTCAGATATTCCAATGCGCGCATACGGGTGTAAAGGCCAGGTGCCTCGGTCAGCAATCCCACGATGCGGCGCACCTGGCGCGCTTCGTGGACCGTATCGAGTCCGGCGATGCGTGCCCAACCGGCAGTCGGTTTGAGAATGGCGGCTAATATACGCACCGTGGTGGTCTTGCCGGCGCCATTGGGCCCGAGCAAGGCAAGCACCTCTCCCTCGCGCACGTTCAGATCGATGCCATCTACAGCGCGAATGGATCCGAAGTGTTTGCTCAGATTGGCTGTCTCGATCATGGATTACACAGCAGTTTCCTACTTCATTTAGTATAGCAGATGTCTTGAGGTTTTGGAATAAGTATTTGGTAATGGGTTGCGAGCTTGAAGTGGCCAAAGCGTTGGTCTTGACAATTCAAACGAAAACAGGCAAATTCTAAGCAGCACTCTGAAGAGCTATGGAGCCTATTCGTCCTGGGTTGAGAGATTGTGGGTTTGCCGAGAATCAGGGTTTTATGTGCTCCCTCCAAGCTCCATTGGCCGATGTCGGTTGCTCTTCATTGCGTATGTGTACCGTGCTACCCCCATTTGGGGGTCGGTAAACTGAGCTGTTCTTGAAGTTCTCCTTATTCCTTATTATAGAGGGCTGTAGAGTTGATGGATTTGGGGCTTCGTTTTCTTGCCACGGTTTGTTTCAAAGATCCACAACGTCTCACAGGAGTGTCGGTATGACGAATAGCGATGATCAGCCCGTTCTGCTCAGGCGCATTGCGGATCGAACGGCACACATTGGCATCTTGGGGTTGGGTTATGTAGGGCTCCCACTGGCGGTGGAGTTTGCACGTTCCGGGTTGCGGGTGACAGGCATCGATGTCGATGCAAATAAGGTGAGAACCCTCAATGCTGGGCGAAGCTACGTTTTGGACGTCGCGGACGAGATGGTGAAAGATTTAGTGGCTGCCGGTAAGCTTTCCGCCACGAACGATGCAGCGATATTGCGGGAGGCGGATGTTGCGATTATTTGCGTTCCCACCCCCCTCAGCAAGAGTCGCGATCCGGATATCTCCTGTATCCTGTCAGCCACCGAGGAAGTGGCGCGCTACGCGCATCGCGATATGTTGGTGGTGCTGGAAAGCACCACATATCCTGGCACCACGGAGGAGATCTTGCTACCGCGTTTTGAGGCGGCAGGCTTTGAGGTGGGCAAGGATTTCTTCCTGGCCTTCTCGCCTGAGCGCATTGACCCTGCCAATCCCACCTTTGGGGTGCGTAACACGCCCAAGGTGCTCGGTGGTATCACCCCACAGTGCACCCGCGTGGCTATGGAGTTGTATCGCTGCGCTGTGGATCACATCGTGCCGGTCTCTTCGACGCGTGCTGCGGAGATGGTCAAGCTGCTGGAAAACACCTTCAGAGCGGTCAACATCGGTCTGGTGAACGAATTTGCGCTCATCTGTGATCGGTTGGGGCTAGATGTCTGGGAGATCATCGAAGCTGCCTCCACCAAGCCATATGGATTTACCCCGTTTTATCCCGGACCGGGCCTGGGTGGGCATTGTCTCCCCATCGATCCCCTCTATCTTTCATGGAAGCTCAGGACGCTCAAATATAGCACGCGTTTCATTGAGTTAGCGGATCGTGTGAACTCTGAGATGCCATACCACGTGGTTGAGAAGATCGCTGCCGCCTTAAATGCGCGTCGTCAGGCGGTCAACGGTGCGCGCATTCTGGTGTTGGGTGTAGCGTACAAGCGCGATGTAGATGATGTACGCGAGAGTCCTGCTCTCGAGATCCTCAATCTATTGGCTGAACGTGGTGCCGACATTTCGTACCACGATCCCTATGTACCGTGTCTGCAATATGACGGTGGAACACTTAACTCGGTGGCGTTAGACTCTAAAGTGCTATCCGACGCCGATTGTGTTGTCATTGTCACCGATCATTCTTGCATTGACTGGCAGCTTGTCGTATCCCATTCTTGCCTTGTTGTTGATACACGCAACGCGCTCAAGGATATACCGCCTGGCAAAGCACGAGTGGTGAAGTTATGAGCCTTGAGACACGTGAGGAGACCTATCGCTATTTAGTGACCGGTGGTGCCGGCTTTATCGGATCTCATTTAGTGGAGGAGTTGGTGCACCGCCGCCAGAATGTACGGGTGCTGGATAATTTCAGCAGTGGTCGCCGGGAAAATCTGGCTCACTTGGCAGGACACGTGGAAATCATCGAAGGGGACATCCGCGACATAGCCACCGTGCGGCAGGCAATGGTAGAAGTGGATTATGTGCTGCACCAAGCAGCGTTGGCTTCCGTCCCTTGTTCGGTGGCTGATCCTCTGACAACGGAACAGGTCAATGTGGGGGGCACGCTCAACGTGTTGCTGGCGGCACGTGATGCCCGCGTGCGGCGAGTGGTGTTTGCCTCTTCTTGTGCGGTGTATGGTGATAGCCCGGCATTGCCCAAGCATGAGCAGATGCCCCCTGAACCGCTCTCGCCCTATGCAGCGTCCAAGATGGCGGGCGAGGGGTACTGTCGTGCGTTCCAGCAGGTGTATGGTCTGCCAACCGTAGTATTGCGTTATTTTAACGTCTTTGGCCCGCGTCAGGATCCACACTCTCAGTACGCCGCCGTCATCCCTAAATTTATCAACGCTGCCCTGAGTGGTTGTGCGCTGACGGTTTTTGGCGATGGGCAACAGTCGCGTGATTTTGTATATATCGCCAATGTGGTAACTGCAAACCTGTTAGCCTGTCAATCTGATGCGGCGGTTGGGCAAGTCATCAATGTTGCCAGCGGACGAGGTTGTTCGTTATTGGAGCTCATCGAGCAATTAAGGGTCTTACTGGATGGGAAAGAACTACGGGTGGAACATTTGCCCGCACAACCCGGTGACATACGCCACTCGTTAGGAGACATCCAGCGCGCTGCACAACTGCTGGGATATGTGCCACGGGTTGACTTCGTGACCGGCCTGCATGAGACGGTACAGTACTTCCAGCAGCAGATGATCCGAGGTTGAGATATTGGACCCTCGTTCATTTCTATTTGCGACCGCTTATCTTGGTAACATATTAGAGTAAATCCACGCTCCGCTGTGCAGTGCGGAGGCAGCAATCAACAGCAGAGCATGCCGTGCTAAAATAGCCCTGTCCTGCGGGTTACCGTCCGAAGTACCTGTTTGTCTGGTCCACGCGTAGCTGGCTAGCAACGTGTACACGAATGCCGAGGGAGCGAACAGGTCCCAGTCCTTGCGTCCTCCATAGTCCGGATTCCAGATGAATGTCCATATAAGGTGGACGAAGCTGGCAATGACCAGGAACCACAGGATACCCTGCTCGTGTGTGTCTCGATGGAGAGAAGCGATGCTCTGGTGCTGTTTGACTCCGACAATCAGCACATATATTAGCAGGAAAAGTCCGAAGGGTGAGATGAGGAAATGCTCGTTTACCCAATCGAGCAGGTGTGCAAGTGAAAACATCGTGTAATGTTGCCAAGGCGTCTCAATGTCATGAAGGGGCACAAAGGGGATCCCGTCAGCACCGCCAGGCCGATCATCTGTGAAGAGGGCTGTCACCCCATGTCCTCCTAGCGCCATAAAGAGGGCCAGCGCAGTAAAGACGATCAGAGGAGGCACTACCAATGCTCCCCAAACGCGCAGCTCATTGCCTCTCTCAGAGCTTAGCTCACGAGCCTTCCACCGTGCTAGGAAGAGCATCGCAGGCCACATCGTAATAGTGGAGGGATGGAAGGTGTTCGTAATTGCCAGCGCCGTGGAAGGCCACGCGAGATCCAGCTGGTTACGCAGACAACGGACGCTTAAATACAATGTGAACATCAGTTCAGTCGACATAAGTGTATAGTTTTCAACATAACCGAAGAACAGCTGCATCGCACCCGTCGTCACAACGAGACCAAAGATGAGCGTCCTTTCTAAGCGGTCGCGTCCCAGCTGAGTAGCCAGGCAGAGGAGCACGTAGACGAAAGCGATGCCGGAGAATGTGCTTGTTACGGCGTAGAGCGTATCAACTCCCACACTTAAAAAAGGGTTGAGTAAAAGCCACAGGCGTGCGTGCAGAAAGATGGTGAGCGGCGACTGCCAGTTGTAGATGGTCCAGACGGGACGATCTTCGCCGGTATACCCCAGAGCCTTTACAATGAAGGCGGCATCGCCCCATTCCAAATGCCGAATACGGAGGAGCCAAAATAGAGCTCCACTGAGCAAGGCGACGAGGACAAACCAACGGTTCGGGCGGGATTTCTCCGGCAATGCATCCCAAAGACGTTTAATCCAACAGCGTACTGCATCGTTTAACGGGGTGATGGTGAGCAAGAGAACAACAATGGCAACACCATACGCCACTGGCAGTGGCAATGTGGTATACGGCCATATGCTCCAGGCCGATTCCTCGGGCAGCCAATCTGCTGCGAGGTGCAATCCCACTGTTCCTGCTACCACCAGTCGCAACAACCAACTCATCGGTTTAGGATACAGTTGTAGCGCGGCGCGCTATCAAGTTTTTGGGATCGGATCAAGATTCTGGCGCAGCAGCGCATCTCGTCTATCACCAATTCTTGCGCCACCGCGTAAAGCAGATGGAAGCGATTTCCCACTCTAGATCGCAGTACGCTGTGTCGGACAAGGATGGCGCAGCAGGGTTTTTGGCTTCTTCGTAGGTATTGGCTTGGACAATGCGCACTTCCCAGCGACACATTGATCTGCGATCGAGCGGACTGCTCAGGATGATGTCAAAGGCTCCAGGTTCGTAGGGTTTGCTGGGGGCATATAGGTTGATACCAGAGGGATTGGAAGCCAGTACCGTGTCACCACACTTCGCTTGCATAAATACGCCTTGCACTGGCTGCCCGGCGGTATCCACCACTTTGCCTCGAATTTGGGCCAGCCCGGCGTTCCATTGTCCCTCGAAGCCAGTGGGCTCGAATTGCCACTGAGGAAGGGGAGGCGCCGGTGGTGGAGGGGGCTCGGTAGGTACAGGAGGCGGTGGAGGAGGTGCCTCGACATAGGGGACAGCATCGGTGTTTTGGGCGGTGCTGTACTCCGGATTGGCAGAGATCCAGCCCTTTCCATCGGCTGCCCCAGCGTAGGCGATTTGCCACCAGGAACTATCGGCGTTGCGA
>JASFBB010000044.1:0-12288 GCA_036172345.1 Anaerolineae bacterium | reverse complement strand
CAATGCCCAAGAGGCGGAACGGCTCTTGTTGGCACGCCGTATACATGATGGACCTGTTCAATCAACGTGATAAGGCCCAACGTCTTGCGCTGGCGCGCGGCAGACATAACCTCATCTAGGTTAAACCCAACCCCATCATCTTCCACCCTGACCGTTAGGCCTTGCGCATCCAAATTCAGGGTGATGTCCACACGGGTGGCATGGGCATGGCGCTGCACATTGCTGAGCAAAGCTTGCAGAGCACGAAAAACAGTGATCTCGATATACGTAGGCAAACGCTGTTCTTTGCCCACCAGACTCAGATTGCAAACAATGCCCGACTTCGCTTCAAAGTCTTGAACGTAGCGTTTGATGGTGGGATTTAGCCCCAAATCGTCCAGCATCATCGGGCGCAGATCGAATATAAAGCTGCGCACTTTCTCGAAAGTCTGTTGCACCGATTCCTTCAGGTTGGTCAGTTCCTCGCGCGCGTGCACTGGATCCTTGTCAAAGAGACGTTCACATATTTCAGCTTGGAGGATGAGATTGGTCAGAGCTTGAGCAGGTCCATCATGTATACGGCGTGCCAACAAGAGCCGTTCCGCCTCTTGGGCATTGATGATCCGAATCAGGCTATTTCCAGAGACAGCTCCAGATGAAGTGTCGGTGCCAGATTGCGGCTCAGAGGCCGCAGGTGCAAGCGCGTCCAATGCCATCTGAAGCATCTCGATATAACGTTCCAGCATCTGATGCTTGGCTTGCAGCTGCTCCAGCTGACCGCGCATCATAAGAAAGCGGAGCTGGGCATCCAGAGCTTGGGTGTAGATCTCGCGAATATGCTCGCGCGGCAGTGTATCTAATGTCGCTTCCACTTGACGCACGCGGTTGGTCGTCTGAGTATTGTGTTGTGACAGGTGCTCCACCTCAGCGGTACTCTGTCGGATGAGTAATTCGAGCTCACGAGCCTCGCGCCGAACACGCTCATACTCCTGACGCAATCGCTCTTGGAGATGCTTCGGTGAACATCTCTCCTGCGCTGGCCTCGATGATCCATTCATAACGTTATAACCTCTCATTCGTTGGGGAGGGATTCACTCAATAGCATCTTGGACACGAATCCAACCGCGGCGCACGGCGTACATAACCGCCTGAGTGCGATCTTCCACAGCCAGCTTACGCAGAATGTTGCTCATATGGTTCTTGACTGTCTGACGGCTGATGCCCAGTTGGTGGGCAATCTCTTTGTTACTACGACCCTGCGCGATATAGCGCAGAATTTCCATCTCGCGCGGCGACAGGGGCCCGATCGTCTCATCTGGAATTTCATCGAGCGAAAAGCTGCGGAAACGTCGTGCTAGCCAATTCATCAGATCGAAGCGTTCAAATACCTGACCTCGCACAACATACTTGCCCTGCACCACCTGGCGAACCGCGTCTACGATGTTGTCGGCAGCTACATCTTTGGAAAAGTAAGCAGATGCCCCCGCGCGCAAGGCATGATACATCTGTTCCTCATCATCATAGGCGGTTACAACGATACAAGCAGCTTCGTTCCCCACCGCCCGCAGCTCACGCACCAGCTGCAGCCCGTTCATGCCGGGCAAGTTAACATCGGTGATCACAACATCGGGGGATAACTCCTGAATGGACACGAACGCTTCCTCACCGTTGCCCAGCTCAGCGACCACCTCAATATCCTCTTCTGCGTTCAACCGAACACGCAGCCCGTCGCGGAAGACCGGGTGGTCATCCACAAATATCACTCTGAGCGCGCTCATCCGCCTTGCTCTCCCGGTAGTCTCACCTGACCACCATATATAAAGTATACCATAAATTAATGCGTTGTGCAACGTACTCTGCGATTGACAGATTCTCACGCCTCTTATAAGATGAGGTCAGGAAATATGCGTTATGGACACCAAAAACGTCCTCATCTGGGGAGCAGGTCGCATTGGTCGCGGTTTCCTAGCTGATCTGTTCCAAACTTCCGGGTATCATATCACTTTTATCGACGTCTCCGAAGAGCTAATTGCCCAACTTAAGCAAGCTGGCCGCTATACAGTGGTGCGCGCCGAGGGCATCGGGAAACGGGATGACCTGACCATCCATAGTTACGACGCGTTCAGCACAGCGCAGACAGAAGAGGTTGCCCAGGCACTGGCAGATACGGATCTGATGGTACTTGCCGTGTTTCCGCGCGACTTTTCTTCGGTGGCCATACAGATGATTCCAGGACTGCAACGGCGTCGCACCCTGCGAGCTCACGTTCCGCTGGACATCATCCTGTGCACAAACCTGGCCCACGCTGCGCTCGAATTCAGCACTGCTCTGCGGGCCGTCCTGCCAGAAGGCTTGCATGCTTATGTCGAGCAACAGGTCGGTATTGTGGAAAGCTTGGTGATCCGCATGGTGGCCGAACCACCCGAAGAGGAGCGCATACGGGATCCGCTGCTGGTATGGACGAATGGCTATGCCGAGTTCCCGCTCGATTGGCATGCTTTCAAAGGCGCGGTTCCCTCGGTTCGCGGGCTACGATTGGTGGACGACATGCGCGCCGAGGAGACGCGCAAACTCTACACTTACAACACCTTCCACGCCGCGCTCGCCTATTGGGGCGCCCTGTACGGTTACGAGCGCATTGTGGATTGTCTGGTCGATGCACGCGTGCGGAGAGAGGCGCTCGGCGCGCTGAATGAATCCAGCCAAGCGCTCCAGGCAGAATGGCACTTTCCTGCGGACGAGATGGCACGTTGGAATGAGGGTGTCGTGCACCAGACCAACAATCCGACATTGGGCGATCGTGTCAGCCGCCAGGGTGCTGATCCACAGCGCAAATTACGCCGGGACGACCGACTGATCGGGCCAATCCTACTGGCACGCAAGTATGCCATTCCGACACCTCACTTGATTCGCGCGACAGCAGCCGCTTTTCTATACCACAACGCGTGTGATGCCGGTGCCATTGCTATACAAGAGCGCATCGCCCAATGCGGGATCGAAGTTGCCGTGCGCGAGATTTGTCAGCTGAGTCCGGCAGAGGAAGATATCGCCACGGCCGTGACAGCTGCGTATGTCGAGATAAAAAATACGCAGCCCGATACGGATGTGGCTGAAGGGGTTAACGTTCCATAACTTCACTCAAAGGAGAAAACACGATGGGTCTAGTACACCGATTTATCGGTCGATCTGGCGGATACGACTGGGAAGGCGTTCCAGTAAAACATTACGAGACAGGCGATATGAAAGGTGGCAGCAAGCGGGTGCTGCTAGGGCCGGATGAAGGTTCCAACAACTTCCGTCTACGTTATTTCTACATTCCGCCGGGTGGCCACTCGCGCCTGGAACAGCACGCCCATGAACATGGCGTGTATATCCTGCATGGGCGTGCCCAGGTGCGCATGGGAGATGAAACGGTCGAGGTAAAACCTGGGGATGTCGTGTATATCCCAGGGAATGAGTGGCACCAATTCACACCACTGGGCGAGAAAGCGCTGGGATTCCTCTGCATCGTGCCAGCACACGAGTGAACTGCGCGGATTCTTCTCCACAGGGGCATCTCAGCATCATCAAATGGCATAACCAAACCGCCGAGAGCCTCGGTAACTGCAGTTTTGTGGGTAGGGTTTCGGTCTGAAGTGGCATTGTCGGATCACTCTTCCCTTCCGCCGCCTATTTGAGCCGCGACCGTCAGGGAGCGGATACCTTGCCACCATAAAGGCTGCGAACGCACAGATTTTTCCGGGTTCCTACAGCGGTCACACATCCCCAATGCGCGAGCGCACTGCGATGCCCTCGCTCACCATCCGATGGATGGGACAGTGACGAGAAATAGCCAGGAGCTTTTGGCGCTGTTCCGGTGTCAGGTTGCCTTTGAAGAGGATCTCCTCGCTGATGATCTCTTTCAGATCGCCAATTTCCTCGCAGTGCTCACAGTCCTCAGCGAAGTCGCGATCAAATTGTAGACGCAACTCCACCTCTTCCAGTCCAATCTGATGATTACGCGCATATGTCGTGAGCAAGACCGCCGTGCAGCCTGCCAAGCTGGCCAACAGCATCCCATAGGGACTCAGAGCGAAAACGTGTTCCACGGGTTTGAGCTCTTGAGATTGTGTATCTTCGGGATCCGTGGTCCACAGTTCCGTATCAAAGTTGTTTTTCTGGCGCAAGATGATCTTTTCAGACATACAACCTCCTTATTAAATCGAGAACCTTCCCCAACCGTTTGTCCCTGCGTAAGTAAAGTATCCGTTCATCGCCAGCAAAGGACGAGAACAATCCTAATCTGATGATACGGATTAGTTTACCCTGATGCAAACCCGCTATGAATCGTGTGATATTTACCTATCAGCCCTATCCCAAGCGATTGCTCTCCCATCGCATCACAACGCCGCTCTGCCAACATGGTCATTGTGATGCGCTCTACATAAGTGAAGGCAAAACGCCTCCGCCTGATTTGATGCGCACTATGCCTATGCTATAATCCATCTTCGTTAACTCCTCTTTGCTAAACGAAGCTGCAGCTAGAATATGGGCCGACGTTCGGACTACTACATCGGGCGACGCGAGTTTGTGGCAGGTGTGGCGGGTGTATTGGGCGCCTTGATCACAACCTTGATCGGCCTGCCCATCATCGGCTACCTGATAGCGCCGGCACTGCGCACCGACAGTGCTGCGGGCTGGGTTCCTCTTGTACCGTTGTCAATGCTACAGCCAGGTATTCCCATTCCCTGCTCTTTCTCCCGCCCCAAACGGACGGGCTGGAAACGCACACAGCTGATTCGTACCGTCTATGCCGTCCTGGGAGAATCCGGCGATATCACAGTGCTTTCGGATGTCTGCACACATCTCAGCTGCAAAGTCCGTTGGTTGCCTGAGCAAGGTGTCTTTGCGTGTCCCTGTCACGATGGTGTGTTTGACCGCGACGGCGATGTGATCAGTGGTCCTCCGCCACGCCCTCTGGACCGTTTCGAAACCAAGGTGGAAAACGGCCAGCTTCTCATCTATGTGGAGGATTGACGTGGGCGCCCTGGTTTCATGGCTTGACGAGCGCACTGGTCTCCTGACCGTCTGGCGAGTTATCTTCGAACGCAAGGTGCCCCGAGTTAACTGGTGGTACACTCTGGGAAGTGCTTCCCTGTTCTTGGCGCTGATGCAGGCGGTAACGGGTATTTTCCTTACCATGTACTACGTGCCCACCCCCGAAGAAGCATACAACAGTATCCAGTACATTATGAATGAGGTAGCATTTGGCTGGTTAATCCGAGGGGTTCACCACTGGGGTGCTACGCTCATGGTGCTGACTGTCTTCCTGCACATGCTACGTGTATTTTATTACGGCGCCTACAAATATCCTCGAGAGATAACATGGATAACCGGTGTGGTGCTACTGCTGGTGACACTTGGGCTCGGATTCACTGGCTATTTGCTCCCTTGGAACCAGCGTGCCTATTGGGCAACTGCAGTGGGCACCAGTCTCGTGGGCACTGTGCCGTTGGTGGGGGATTTTCTGCTCCGCGTGCTGCGTGGCGGGGCAGAGCTCTCGTTCCTCACCCTGTCGCGCTTCTTCGGTGCCCATATCTGGGTGTTGCCAGCCATCCTATTTAGCACTATCGGTGTGCATTTATACCTTGTCATCCGCAACGGTATCAGCTATATTCCACGACAAGATGAATAACGACTCGTTTGAGTGCATTGGGACCAAAAAACCAACCATGTATATGGGCGAGCACAGCGCAGATCGTTTGTACAGGTGACGAACCTTGCCTATACATATGCCCGCTGCTTTTGGCGGAAGGTATCTCACCAATAGGAGAAATCGGCGATGCGACCAGTCCCCGTTTTTTGTGGCAAGGATTGTGGCGGTGATGCCTGCCCACTCCTGGCCGTGGTTCAGAATGGGCGCGTTATGCGCATTGTCAACAACCCGGCGGGGGGCAAGTACCGCAAGGGCTGCCACCGTGGCTTCAACCTGCCACTTGAGACCTACGCCACCGACCGTATCCTTAGGCCACTGGTACGAACCGGACCGCGTGGTTCTGGTCAGTTCCGCGAAGTAAGTTGGGAGGAAGCGCTGCGTATCATCGCTGACCGGTTGGGCGAAATCCGTGCCAAATATGGCGCGAGTGCGGTGATGAACTGTAGCAGTGCGGGATCGTTGGGAGCTCTACACAACACTTCCGCTCTGTCCGCGCGCTTCTTGAATCTGTTTGGGGGTTGTACCCGGCTGACAGGCAGCTATAGCAATGGCGCCGCCCGCTTTGTATTGCCCTACGTTCTGGGCAATGAGTGGACGGTCTCCGGCTTCGACGCCGCCACGATGCAATATGCCAATATGATCATTCTTTGGGGCGCCAACGTGCTCGAAACACGCCATGGCTGTGAAGTGCCCCAGCGTCTGATAGAAGCAAGGCGGCGTGGTACGCAGATTGTGGTCATCGATCCGCGTCGCTCAACAACCGTGCAACTTGCCGCCACGTGGTGGATTCCGTGCCGGCCTGGTTGCGATGTCGCTCTGATGTTGGCTGTATTGCATGTCCTGATCACTGATGATCTGCTGGATCGCTCCTTCATCGCTGCGCACAGCGTGGGGTTCGATCAATTGGAGCGCTACGTCATGGGTGTGGATGGTGGCGAGGTGCACAGCCCGGAATGGGCAGCAGGCATTTGTGACGTCCCACCGGAAGAAATCGTTGCCTTTGCACGGGCTTATGCCACGACGAAGCCTGCCATACTGCTACCCGGCTATTCCATCCAGCGTGTCTTTGCCGGTGAGGAAGCATTCCGCCTTACGGTGGCGTTGCAAGTAGCTACCGGCAATTTTGGGCAACGTGGTGGCTCAACAGGTTCGATCAACAGTCAGCTGCCAGTACCCAGGGTGGGTCGACTTGACGTACCCCCAATTACCAATCAGCCAGAAGTGCCCGTCGTCCGCTGGGCAGATGCCATTCTGCACGGACGTGGCGGTGGCTACCCTTCTGATATCCACGCCATTTATTGCGTAGGAAGTAACATCATCAATCAGAGCTGCGATGTAAAAAAAGGGATGGCGGCGTTTGAGAAGGTGGATTTTTCTGTGTGCCACGAAGTATTCCTGACACCGACGGCACGCTTTTGCGATGTGGTTCTTCCATCCACCACTACGTTGGAGAGAGAGGATATCGGCATTCCCTGGTTGGGAAACTATCTGCTTTACAAGCCGCAGGTCATCCCACCACTGGATCAGACGCGCAGCGATTATGACATCCTGTGTAACTTGGCCGAACGTCTCGGTTTCCTGCCCGAATTTTCGGCGGGCCGCAGTGCCACCGAGTGGATACAGCATTTCATCGAACACTCTGAGGTACCTGACCCGGATGAGTTTCGCAGTACGGGTATTTACAGCGCACCCGACCAGGAGAGGGTAGGACTTGCAGACTTTGCGGCCGATCCCTTGAGATATCCCCTGAGCACCCCCTCTGGCAAGGTCGAGATCGCAAGTGAGAACTATCAACGTGAGCATGGATTTCCGAGTATTCCTACCTGGCAACAACCACCCGAAGATCCACGTTATCCGTTGCGACTGATCACGCCCAAATCACCATATCGCACCCATTCGCAGGGCAGCAATATCGCGGCTATTCGGGAGCGAGCGTCCCATGCCTTGGTTATGCACCCTCAGGACGCTGCAGTGCGTGGTGTCGTGGAGGGTGATGTGGTGCATCTGTTTAACGGACAAGGCAGTTCATATACCCGTGCTCATCTATCGAAAGATATCATCCCTGGTGTTGTATCTCTGCCGGAGGGTATTTGGGCAGAACTGAGCCCAGCTGGGGTCGACACTGCCGGTTCGGCCAATATGTTTACCAGTACTGATGGAACCGCCCCAGGGATAGCCTGCGTTATGCACTCGGTTGGCGTACAGGTGGAGAAAATTTCTTCCGCTTCTGGTGAACATATCGGCGTGTAGAACAATGGGATGATAAATGGAGAATACTGGGTACATTGAAGGACGAACCTGTGAACAATTGGAGCAAGAAACACCTCCAAACGCGCTATCAGGAAGAAAAAGAATGCGGTGTATACTTCTTCCCCGATATCATTTACAAAGATGTTGTAGTGGCATTTGGCTTGTTTCTGTTGCTGCTCGGGCTGGCCGCTTTCGTCGGGGTGCCCGCCGAACCCCCTGCCGATCCTTTTGACACCAGCTACGTCCCACGCCCGGAATGGTACTTTCTTTTCTTGTTTGAACTGCTCAAGTTCTTCCCCGGGGAGATCGAGTTCGTCGGCACCTTTATCATCCCGGCGGCAGCGATTCTGGCGCTTCTCTTGTTGCCTTTCTTCGATCGTCATCCGACACGGCACCCGCTGCGCCGTCCGGTGGCCAGTGGGGTTATGTCCGCTGTAGTGCTCATTATGATCGGCCTGACCATTCGTGCGGCCACCACCACACCCCCGCAGCCAGAGACATTCGGCACAACCTACACAGAACGCCTGATAGCTGGCGAAGAGCTCTATGCCACCGTGTGTGCCGAGTGTCATCAACCAGAAGGCGAAGGTGGCGAGGTGAAAGGAGTGGAAGGTCTCGAAGGGAGAGTATTGGATGCCATCAACAGCCGTGATTTCCTTTACACCCGTACCGATGAGACCATCTACAACATCATCGACTACGGACAACCCGACCTCGGTATGCCACCCTTTGGCCTCGCTCACGGTGGGGAGCTGAATCGTCAACAGATCGATGCCATCGTGGCCTTCGTCCGCAGCTGGGATGACCGCATTGTCATCGAGAAACCGCCCGAACCGCTCCCAGAGCTTGCTGCCGGAGAAACGCCGGATTACGAGACACACGTGCAACCCATCTTCAAACGCTATTGTGTGGCATGTCATCGTCCGGGCAGGGCGCAGAATGATTATGTTATGACCGACTATCAGGGCGTGATGACCACAGGCGATCACGCTCCCAATGTTATAGGCGGCGACCTAAGCTGCAACCTGGTGCGTATGCTCTATCGTGAGGAGATAGAAGCCGGCGGGCCGATGCCACCCACACGGCCGCTCGATCCCAAAAAGCTGGAGATTATCGCGCGCTGGGTTGAGGCAGGTGCGCTGCCGGCACGTACGCCCGGACAGGCGATTCTAACTGCAGAACCTATCAGTCCCGTCGTCACCCCAACACCGCCATGAGGACTGATAGCATCCGACATAGCGTCGCAGGCACGCACAACGTGACATCCACGAGCAGAAACAAAAAGAGCCATCACTTTTCTCCTGTGACGGCTTGCCTTTCCGCGACACCCTATCTAAAGGATAGCGGGGGCAGGATTCGAACCTGCGACCTCCAGGTTATGAGCCTGGCGAGCTACCACTGCTCCACCCCGCATTGCCGGATGCCGAGGGTGGGATTTGAACCCACACGAGCCAATGCCCACTGCGCCCTGAACGCAGCGCGTCTGCCTGTTCCGCCACCTCGGCTCACCCATCCAATTCCATTTCTAATTATACTTCATGCACTATATCTTGTCAAAAATCTCTTCGGCCTCTCCAGTTCAACACATAACACGGCTGAGATCCCCTGCATGCCCTCATAAGTTGCTGATGATAGCAGAAGCAAATTCAGAGGTGCTGACCTCACGTGCATCGGACATCAGACGTGCGAAGTCGTACGTCACAATGCCCTGCAAAACCGTCCTCTCATATGCTTTGACAACCCGCTCCGCCGCTTCCCGCCACCCGATATGACGTAACAGCATCACTCCGGAGAGCAGGAGACTGCCTGGATTCACCTTGTCCTGATTCGCATACTTGGGTGCAGTACCATGGGTGGCTTCAAAAAGGGCCAGTTCGTCCCCAATATTGGCGCCGGGGGCAATGCCGACTCCTCCCACCTCGGCAGCCACAGCATCGCTCAGGTAATCGCCGTTCAAATTAGGAGTAGCGATTACATCGTATTCATCCGGGCGCAGCAACATCTGCTGGAACATAATGTCCGCCATACGATCTTTGATCACGATCTTGCCTTCCGGCTGTCGTCCTCCGTATTGCTCCCATAGCTCCTCTTCGGTCAAGGTGACGTCGCCGAATTCCTCACGGGCGACTTCATAGCCCCAATTGCGAAAAGCGCCTTCAGTAAACTTCTGGATATTCCCCTTGTGCACCAGGGTCACGCTGCGGCGACCCTCCTCCAACGCGTACCGGATCGCCCTGCGCACCAGACGCTTGGTGGCAAAAGCGCTCATCACCTTGATCCCAATGCTGGAGTTCTCAAAGAAATGTGCGCCTAACTCTTCTCGGAGAAACTTCTCCAGCTTAGCGGCTTCCGGGGTGCCAGCCATATACTCGATACCGGCATAGACATCCTCGGTATTCTCGCGAAAGATGACGACATCTACCTTCTCGGGATGTTTAAGCGGGCTGGGCACCCCGCGATACCAACGCACCGGCCGCACACACGCATAGAGATCCAGCCTCTGCCGTAAGGTGACATTGATGCTGCGGATACCACCCCCAACCGGCGTGGTCAGCGGCCCTTTGATGCCCACTTTGAATTCACGCAACGCCTCCAGCGTCTCGTCCGGAAGATACTCGCCATAGTACAATGCAGCCGCTTTCTCACCGGCGAAGATTTCCATCCAGGCGATCTTACGTTGCCCGCCATATGCTGCTTGCACGGCTGCATTCCACACGCGCATACTGGCGCGGGTAATATCTGGACCGATGCCATCGCCCTCGATGTAAAGGATTATGGGATTGTCAGGCACGCGCAACACACCCTGGTGCACGGTGATGAACTGACCTTCCGGCGGAACCGCAAGCTTACTAAACGGCATATAGGCGATAATCCTTTCTCACCTGGATAGATAACGGATTTCAGTGCTTTAGCAATTGAGAGACAGCGTGAAGCGCATGCTCGACATCTGTGCGCTCGATGCCGTAGTGGGTTACGGCACGCACCGTATAACGTCCGAGAGCAAGCATCAGCACTCCCAGAGCAGCTAAGCGCTCGCAGAACTCGGCAGCAGTCCAAGGCGTTCCCGTGACTTCGAAGAAGACCAGGTTGGTCTGCACCTGTTTCGGATCAAGGGTGATCCCCTGCATACTCGCCAGCTCGTCCGCCAGGAGACGCGCGTTGGCATGGTCTTCCGCGAGTCGATCCACCATTTGTTCCAACGCCACGATGCCGGCAGCAGCGATAATGCCTGCCTGTCGGGTGCCTCCTCCGACAACCTTGCGCACACGGCGAGCTGCTTTGATAAAGTCACGGCTGCCACATATCAGCGATCCTATCGGAGCAGCAAGACCTTTGGACAGACAAAAGCTCACGCTGTCCGCATCACGCGCCAGATCTTTCACATCTACACCCAATGCCACTGCTGCATTGAAGATGCGCGCGCCATCTAGGTGGATCATCAGACCGTACTGATCCGCCAGCTGGCGCACCTGGCGCATATAGTCGGGCGTCAGACAAACGCCCCCGCACATATTATGGGTGTTCTCCAGACAGATCAGCCTGCTACGCGGGAAATGGATGTCGTCTTCGCGCACGGCGGCTTCGATATCGGCGAGCGCGAGGGTGCCGTCCGGTTGATTGGGCACCTGATGGGAGTGCACACCTCCCAGGGCAGAGCATCCACCCGCCTCGTCCAGGAAGATGTGCGCCCTATCTCCCACAATGATCTCATCACCTCGGCCACAATGGGTCAACACGGAAACTAGGTTAGCCATCGTGCCACTCATCACCAACATAGCCGCCTCTTTGCCGAGGCGTTCCGCCGCTATCGCCTCCAGGCGATTGACCGTCGGATCTTCTCCAAAGACATCGTCCCCCAGCTCAGCCGTGGCGATCGCTTGACGCATCGCCGGAGTGGGAAGCGTTACAGTGTCACTGCGCAAATCCACGATACGCATATGGGCACCCTAGATTTATTCGGAAGTGAAAAAAGTATACTCAATCAGGTATATGGGACAAGTCGACCCGCCGAAGGAGAATCACTCTAGTGTCTCAATCCAGGTGAATCACCTCGTTGCGCGCAGCCGATTCGTAGGACGCATACACCAAGCGCATCGTTTTCAAATTATCCTCGCCACTTGTCTCAGCAGGCTGATGGCTTCGCAACGCATGCAACAGGTGCGCATTGCAATCCACAATGCTGGGATGGCATGCTCCGTAGCGCGGATCAGCCCAGGTATACCATGGATAAAAGATACGCTCGCGGAAGATACCTTGCTCCGTGTCCAACGTCAACACATCATCAGAAGTAAGAGTGAGCGTACCCTGCGTGCCCTCTACGAAGAGGACGGGGTTGTCCACCCAACCCAACTCGCACACACAGA
>JASFBB010000043.1:0-9767 GCA_036172345.1 Anaerolineae bacterium | reverse complement strand
TGGCCCAGCCAACAGAGGTGAGCAACATGTCCTCTCCCAATGCCCGTTCCAGCTCATAGGTGTTGCCCCCGCCATGAGGGTTGTGCACACGCCGTGCCTGCGAGAGGCTCACGCCACGGTCTCGCAGCGCCATATCGGCGCGCAGGCGCTCGGCAAACTCGGGCGTGAAGCTGATCTGCATCGGGCAGCGATCGGGCTTCTCGTGGTTCAAGGCCATCAAAACTCTTTCACGATGTTTCATCCTCACCTCCGATTCTCGCGGCTTCCCTTCTTATAAAACACGAACACGTACTCATGTTTAAAAACGTAAAATCCTCCCAGCAGAGCGCGATAACGCCACAGCGCTTTCTGGGTGCGCTTGGCCGTCGTTTGCTCGAAGTTCTTGACGATGATGCTCTTCAGCGCGAACCCAGCTTCTAACACGACCTGCATCGCGCGAAAACCAAGCGGAATCCACTCTCCATCAGCATATTTGTCGCCTATGACCAACGCCAGATAACGCCCATAATCCAACACATCTGCAACACGAGAGATCACCCGCCCCAGACGTTCGAGGAATGCCTCGACCGACTCTGTGTTTGAGAGATCGCGCGGATCGTTGCTAAATTTGATGATATCGAAGTAGGGGGGATGCATGATGATCAGCTGCACCGAGCGTTGGCCATACTGTGCCAGTAGGGCGTGGTAATCGAGCGTGCAGCTGTCGGCGATGATCACATCGGCCACGGTGTGATAGGGGTTAGGCTCCGCGGCAATCAGACGGCGTGCCTGCTCCGCGACTGCCGGATTGAGCTCGATACCGATGGTGTGCCGCCCCAGCCGTTGCCCCTCAATGAGGGTTGTCCCGGCGCCGGCGAAGGGGTCTAACACCCATTCCCCCCGCCGCGTATAACGCCGCATCATCTGGTACGGGATTTGGGGGATGAAGTTGCCCCAGTAGTCGGCCGAGTGGACCCCCGAATTGTCGCGCCGTTCGATAAGCCATAAGCTGTCGGTGAGGATATCGGTATACTCCTGCCACCGGTTGAGGTTGATGTCATTCACCCCGTTGGTGCGCACCTGGCTGAGGCTGCGCTCTAGGCGGGTCAGATAATAGTGCGCTCGCTCCAGCGTACGAGAAGCAGCCGCTTGCTCCAGGCGTGCCAGCAGGAATTCCACCTCACGGAAACCCCGGCTTGCTCCATCGGAATGGAGCAGCTCCTTGAGCGCGGCGATCCTCTCTCGCAGTACAGATATCGAGGTGATCGATTTGAGCGCTCGAATGCGCTCTAATACAACAACTTCATCCGGGCACGGGGGCGCGAGGGGCTGTGCTTTGCCCATTGATCGATCTCCGGAAGTGATCATCGCTTTCGGCACCTGCGCCATATTCGTCGATAGAAAATATTTCACGGTTTTACATGCCGTTACAATGTACCGTTCAGGTGACGTTGCACCTCGGCGATCACCTGGTGGGTGTCGCGGAAGAGCACTGCGATGATGCCCAGCTGTTGTGCACCCGCTATGTTCTCAGGGAAGTCGTCCACAAAGATGGCTTCGTGGGGACGCACATCCAGCCGTTGTAGGGCGATCTGATAAATGCGTGGATGCGGCTTGGCAATCCCCTCTTCGGATGAGATGATGAACGCATCCACCGCCTCGTGGAGCTGGAAGTGCTCAGTGAACATGCGACGCGCGCCCGGCCAGGCATTGCTGAGGATGGCGGTCTTGTAGCGTGGCCGCAGACTGGGCAGAAATTGCACCAGCCTTTCGTCCAGGCGGTCTCCCGACCAAAAGTCGCGGCGCATTTGCTGTAGCGTCGCATCGTCCAGCCCGTAGCGCATGGCGATGTAAGACCATACATCCCGTTGGGTAGCTTGTCCGATCATCGAGCGCTGCGCGAGCTCAGAGGCGAACACCAGCTGCTCCAGTTCGCCTGGGGGAAGCCCCAGCTGCTGCTCCCATTTGCGGCGAGCGCTGGCATCCTCGGTGCGCACCAACACACCGCCAAAATCAAAGATCACTGCGCGAATACTCATAGCATCTGCTCAGATAATCGCTCCAGGAGACAACGCGCTGTCTCAGCCGGCTTGGACCACCTACTGGCTGTTGCTGCACAGGCACCGGCGCGGGCTAGGGCATACTCATCAATGCCTGACGGTACAGCCGGGCTTGCTCTTCCGGCATATGGCCGTTGAGCTGGACCAAGATGTTCTCTCTTACGTAGATCCATGAGAAATATTGGGGGTCTTGCTCTCCCAACCTAATGTAATAATCCCTAGCTTGGTCCAATTGATTCTGGTCGCTGAAGCTGTAGATGCGTCCGCTGCATCCATCGCACACCGAGGGCAACATAAAGCGTGTTGCCTCCTCAGCGATGAAGGGGGCCGTGCTGTCATTCACTGCCAGGGGCTGAGGATCCTCGCATTCCAAGCCGGCATCCCAAAATGCATTCACCACGTCGGCAGTCTGCCAGCTCGTTCTGACGCGTGGCGCGGTAGTCGGCATGTCTTGGGGCACACTGGCCTGTGAGCTGGTGTTCATCTCTTCCCATACCACCAGGCCGATGCCTGTCCCGACCAAACAGCTGAGGCACGAACATGCCACGACCCCGATGATCAACACCGCCGTGAGCAGTCCGGTCGGACGAGCCGGCTTCGCCGGGGGTTCGACGTCGTACCCATAGCCCTCCTCAGCGTACTGGTAGTAGGATGAGTCATAGCTTTCCTCATTTTCCCATGTTTGGCTCACTGTTTTTTCCTCCATACGCAGGAGCATCCGCCCCGGCGAGAATATCCTAGGGTACATCTCAGCCCAGTACAGCTTTACTAATTATACTGAGGGGGTGCGTGTTAGACAATCCAGCGAAGCCCCCTTGATATAAGGTCATCTTGAATTTGGCCCATCTTGCTCAAAGGGGGATGATCTCAGCCTCTAGGCGACCGTCTCGGATGACCAACAGCCCCACAGTGTTGCGACCACCACTGCCCCGCGTGGCCGATCCAGGATTTATCATCAGCACCCCTTGATAGGTGGCGATATGCGCTGCATGGGTGTGACCGTAGACGATGCAATCGGGCGGTTCTGCGGCGAATTCGCCGAACAGGTAGGCATGAAGGGCAGCATAGTCAATTGGTGGCGGAAGCACGCGGTTAGGGTTAGGCACGCGATCTCCGTGGATGAGCCCGATGCGTTTGTCCTCGGCATGGATCACCGTTTTGTCGGGCAGAGCGAGGCGTGTCCCCGGTTGATCCATATTACCATGCACGGCGATCACCGGTGCGATCTCAGCCAAGGCGTCGAGGATCTCCTGGCTGACCAGGTCGCCGGCATGCAAGATCGTATCCACCCCCTCGAAAGCGTTCAACACCGCTTGGGGCAACCGTTTGCCCATCGCGTGCGTGTCGCTGATGAGACCTATCCTCCTCATAACCTGCTCTCCTGATAGCACCTTGTCCGCGATGCTCCGCTGGGTTCTATGCACACCAAAACCAGGTTGTCACGGTGCACGACTGTTGGGCCGTAATCATAACCCAGAATAGCTGAGATCTCGACGGATCTGTGGCCCTGAATGGCGCGCAGGGCCGCGGCATCATAGTTGGTCACGCCGCGCGCGATCTCGTGGCCTGCCTCATCCAGGAGGCGTACGGTCTGTCCCCGTTTGAAGTCCCCCACGATATGCACAACGCCCACCGGCAACAGGCTCTTTCCGCGTTCTACCACTGCCTGAGCGGCACCACGGTCGATGGAAATGTCACCCGCAGGTGGCTCGGCCAGAATCCAACGTTTACGACTCTCGATGTGGGTGACAATAGCGCGGAAGCGTGTGCCGATCGCCTCGCCAGCCACCAGGCGCAAGAGCACGTTGGGCTCCCATCCGGCGGCGATGATAACTTCGCTTCCGGAGCGTGTCGCCAGCTCCGCTGCTTCGATCTTGGTGGCCATCCCTCCCACGCTGTCTGTGGAGCCCCGGCCACCTGCCAGGCGGCGAATCTCATCGGTGATCACAGGCACCTCCGGGATGAGCCGGGCTGTAGCATCCCGACGCGGGTCGGCAGTGAAGAGCCCGGCCTGGTCCGTCAGGATGATCAGCAGATCGGCATCCACCAAGTTGGCTACCAGCGCAGAGAGGTTGTCGTTATCTCCAATCTTGATCTCCTCGACCGCCACCACGTCGTTTTCGTTGATGACTGGGATGACGCGCAAGCTGAGCAGCGATAGAAGCGTATGGCGTGCGTTGAGGTAGCATTCTCGATCGGCAAAGTCATGGCGGGTCAGCAGCGCTTGCGCCACGGTGATGCCATAGTACTCGAAGAATTGCTCGTAAAGGCCCATCAAGACCACCTGGCCAACGGCTGCCATCGTTTGTTTGAAGGCGATGTCCTTATGACGCGGCGAGAGCCCGGTGCGCTCGCGTCCGGCGAAAATGGCGCCCGAAGAGACCAGGAGGATCTCGTGGCCTTGTTCGTGCAAGGTGGCCACCTGGCGCACGAGCTCCAACATGCGTGGCCGACTGAGGTGGTCACCCCCCATCGTGAGGGTACGAGTTCCTAGCTTGACAACGATCCGCATCGTGATCCGGTCACTTCCCTGAGGAGTCCATCATTTGGGATTTGATGCGCGTATATGCAGGCCGCGGAGTGCGGTCGGGATTGAGCACCGCATACCAGCGCATCGGTTCCCCTGCAGTATACCAGGGAACGGCGCTGAAATCCAGATTAAAGATGAACAGCCCGCGCACCCACGGCCATTCCATTCGGATTTTCTCATACGCGCGTGCCAGATACTGGGCCTGTTCCAGCTCGCTCACCCCAATGGTTTCGTGCTCGACCAGGTCCCAGCTGGTGTGCAACACCCAGCCCAGCTCGGTGATCCAGATGGGTGTGTCAAAATCCTTGTGGGCAAGCATTATCTGATGCTGTTCAACCACGCGTTCCAGGCTCAACCCCCAGGCATCCTGGTGATCCGGGGGATTCCCGAATGGGTAGGGATGGCTGCCCAGGGCGTCGAAGTATCCACGGGCGCCGGCGGCGTACATTCTCTCCAAGAATTCCAGGTCACCCATAGCGGTGGGACTGCCCTGACCAGTGGTGGCCAGGCCGCCGCTGATAACCAGCGCCTGCGGGTCGACCGCCTTGACGGCGCGGAAGGCGCTCTGGAGCATTTGGGTGTAACGTTGCGGGTCGGGGTCGAAGTACCCCCATTCGTAGTTCAGGTTGGGTTCGTTCCAGATCTCGTAAGCGGCCACTTGGCCGCGGTAGCGGCGGGCCAATTCCTCCATGAAATGACCGAAATCTTCCATATCCTCCGGGGGGTAACTCAAAAAGGTCCCTGGCGGCCTGGCCCATGCCGGCGTGCCGTGGACGCGCAGCAAGATGCGCAATCCTTGACTCTCAAAAGCGGCCACCGTGTTATCCGGATCGGCCCAGCGATATTTTCCCCGCTGCGGTTCCACAGTTTCCCAGTTGACGTAGCCTTTGGCCCAATGCAGGTTGAGATCGCGCATCAGATACGCCTTGCTCAGATCGGCGATGTTGAAGCCGTAAGCGAAGTCGTCCTCCGGTGGTGTGGATGGCGCTGTGTACTCCAAGGTCCTCGGCGCGTCAGCTTCCCATAGCCAGTTGTGCGGGTGCAACGTGGTGCCATAGCGCAACTCGGGGAAGTCATCCCAGGCCAGGCTGCGGGTGATGCGCGCTGGGGGGGAGATGCCATCGGGAGACAGGGCATATACTTCGTGGTTGCCATCCTGCCACGAGGTGAAGAGCAGCCAGCTGCCGTCCGTGCCCGATATGCCGGGCGACCAGCTCAATGAGCCAATCCAGCTCTCGCCTTGCCATATGAGCCGGGGGTGGCGCGTACCCACTTCGAGCAGGTAGACACCCAGCCGATTCTCCTCGGCCCAGCCCACAAAAGCGATCTGCCGCCCGTCCGGCGACCAGGCGGGCGCGCTGGCCCGCAGCGGCCATTGCGTGAGCACTTGTTCGTCGCTGCCATCCAGGTTGATAATGTGGATCTCTTCTACGTCGTCGCGCACGGCAGCAAAGGCGATGCGCGTGCCATCGGGTGACCAGGCGGGCAGGCGGTCGCTTGCCTCGTTGAAGGTGAGCTGGACGGCGTCACTGCCGCCCAAAGCTTGGACGAACAATTCGGGATCTCCGTCGCGCTCTGAGATGAATGCGATGCGCGTGCCATCCGGCGACCAGGCGGGCCAATAATCCCACGCGGGATGCTGGGTCACGTTGATTAAATTGGCGCCATATTGGTCCATCACCCAGATTTCGCTGTCGCCGCTGCGGTGGCTGGTGAAGGCAATGCGACACGGCGCCGCAGGATCACGGCACGTCGGTGACCAGGTAGCATCCCAGTCGCCGGCGGGGTGATCTGTCAGGTTGACAGGCGTCTTCCCGGGTTCGGCGACAAAGATGTCCCCATTGCCGGCGCGGTCAGAGGCAAAGAGCAACATCTCGCGGCCGCTGGCGGGTGTGTGCAACGGAGAATTGCGTAAGGAAACTGTCGTCGAAGGGAGGTTGTGTGCCCTGTTCACTCGCGCATGCAGGAGCGCGGCGGGCTGAGGGCTCAAGGTGACACAGGCGGACAGATAGATAATAAGCAAGGTTGCCAGGCCAATCCATCTCACCCACTCCCCTAACGCTGCCGTCCAACCGCGCTTTCTATTTCGTACCATTTCCCTCGCTCGGAGACACCCTATGCTCATCCAGCTCGTGTCGCGATGAGGAGACGCGCCCGCGCGTTGTCCCATTGGGCATCTTCCCAACGCGCTACAAAGCCGGCTGCTTGGATACGTGCCAGCACATCCCCTTCTGAAACCTTGTGTGCCGTGGTGAGCGCGTATCCCCACAGGATCAGCCGCCGCAACAGGGGCACGGCACGCATATAGCCCATCGCCACAATCACCAGTCGTCCATGTGGTTGTAACACGCGCGCTGCTTCTGTCAGGGTTTGCCGCTCTAGTGCGAAATCAGCTGGAAACGTCATCACAATGTTGGCGAAGCTGCCGTCGCGGAAGGGCAAATGTTGCGCCTTGGCACGTACAAGGCGAGGTGATGCCCCCTTGCGCAGCAGTCTCCGCCTGGCGATGCGGCCCATATAGGGAGACAAGTCCAGGCCCACAGGTATCCGCCCCATCTCCACCAGATCGGCCATCAATCCGCCGGTGCCGTGGGCAAGGTCTAAAAGGCGACCATCAACCAGATAGGGCACGACGGCACGACGCCATGCCGCCCACTGGCCAAATGAGACCAGCCAGGCAACCCCATCGTAGGCCCAGGCCATCTCATAGTAGAGCAGGCGGAAGATCAGCTGGATCAGCCACTTGGGCAACGTCACGCCAGACCTCTCGTCGAGTGCACGGCGTCATGATATCAGGCTCTGCGAGCGGCAGGCAAGGAAAAGACCGGTTTGATATGCTGCACGTATGTGGACACAGCTCTCTGTCACACGTATAATGGCTATGTTGCTGGTCAACTGGCGGCGCGTTGAGAATAACTATGTGATATGGACGGTTGGGTGCATGGATGATTACACTGCGAAAAAGATGGTCGCCGCTTCTGGCACGCGCCTTCCTCTATCTCGGCTGCGGTATCATTTTCGTTGGATAGCGTGGCTCGTCCCCCTGGCTGTGATCGGCGCATTTCTCTTGTTGCCCCCTGGAGATGCGTTGACCAAGACCCGATTGATCGGTTACGCTGTCTGTCATCAGCTACCGGAACGTTCGTTTCATCTCGCGGGTGAACAACTGCCGTTGTGTGCGCGGTGCAGTGGCACATTTCTGGGCGCACTGGCCGGTTTCATCCTGCTGACATTGCGGGGACGGCATCGCGCCATCGGGTTGCCACCCGTGCCCATTGCAGTCGTGTTGGTCATCTTTATCGTCGCGCTGGGAATCGATGGGCTCAATTCCTACCTGACCTTCTTCCCCGGTCTGCCGCACCTGTACCAGCCGCATAACTGGCTGCGCTTGACCACGGGCACATTCAATGGCCTCGCGCTGAGCAGCATCATCTATCCGGTGTTCAACTACAGCTTGTGGCGCGACGTGGTGGAGACCCCTTCGATCAAGGATTTCAAGGAGCTGGGGCTGTTGATCGCAACCGGCATCGGCATTGTAATCGTGGTGCTGTTGTCGCCTGCTCCGCTCCTGTTCCCGTTGGCCATCCTGAGCACCTTAGGTGTATTGACCTTGTTGACCGCCCTCAACACCATCTTGCTGTTGACGTTGTTCAACCGCCATGGACGTGCCGTGAAGTGGCAGCAGATCGTATTGCCTCTGTTGGTCGGCCTCTCTGTCTCCTTCGTGGAGATCGGCGCGATCGATGTGCTGCGTTACCTGGTGACGCGGGGGGCCGGGTTTCCGCTCTGAGCCCAATACTGGTCGAATTCCTGGGCGGTGATGAACTCTCCACCGCTGATCTCGCGATTGAGGAGCTGGCGTGCTGGGCTGAACTCGAGGTGCACCTCGATGCGTTCGAAGCAGCGCCCGCTGCCGACCAGCGTCTTGTTGAGCACATAGCCGCCAGTGTCGCTCTCGCTCAGATCGTTCTGCAAATTAACGCGTGTCCGCAGCGCCTCTCCGCAACGGTTACAGCGCACGTAAATATAGTAACCGCCGGAAACCGTCCCTGTGCCTGCGAACAATCCCTTTAAGCCGTCCAGAAATCCCATAGGCCGCCTCCTTTTATCAAATCAGTTGCAGATGCGACATCAGGATGCGCATCCCGATCCCAATCAGGATCAGGCCGCCTACGATCTCCATGCGCTTGCCGAACAGGACACCCAGCCGGTGTCCGATGAGCAGGCCGATCAGTGACAGGGTACTGGCCACGATGCCGATGATTGCGCTGGGATAGAGGATGTCAACGCGCAACATCGCCAAGCTCAACCCGACGGCAAAAGCGTCGATGCTGGTAGCGATGCTCAAGGTGACGAGCATTTTGCCGCGCGATGGGTCGCATCCAAATGCTGTCGCATCAGTGTCTAGCCCAGAACGAATCATACGCACTCCGACGAACGCCAGCAACCCGAATGCCACCCAGTGGTCAATCTCAGCGATGAGCGCGGCGAAGCGATTACCAGCCAGCCAGCCCAGTATCGGCATCACAAACTGAAAGAAACCGAAGTGGAACGACAGGCGAAAGATGGGGCGCGGCGCACAGGCCATCCGTGTGGTGCCGATACCCAGCGACACCGCGAAGGCGTCCATCGCTAATCCCACCGCTATGAGTAGAATGTCCCATAAACTCATCAACACTGTAACAAGACCTGGCTACAAGTTGGGTATGATGAAAGCGAACAAGCTATAACCTGCCAGTCCGGCCAGTATCGCCAGCGGCAGCGTCCACAACCAGGCATCCCACCCTTGCGGCAGCCAGCGGCGGAGCGTCAGCCCTGCCGTGATGCCAAGGCCCGCCAAAAGCTCCCATTTGTCCGGGTCACCTCTGGCCATACCAGACACTACCTCACCGATGGTAACCGCTGCGCATACACCAGCTCCCCACAGTGTCCACCGTTGCAACAGGATGATGCGCCAACCGGTCACCATGAAAAGCCCCAGGGGTATCAATCCGGGGAACAGATAGCGCCCTTGAAACTGCACAAAGGTCACGTTGTAGTAAAGATAGCCCACCACAGTCAGCGCCAACCAAGCCGCCAGGAATGCCATCCTGCTCGATTCGCGGTACCAGCACCCACGATCCCTCAGTGCCAGCACCCCTCCCAAGGCTGCCAGGGCGGACAGGACGCCCAGCAACCAATATATGCGCGCGTCCATC
>JASFBB010000042.1:0-9595 GCA_036172345.1 Anaerolineae bacterium | reverse complement strand
GGGCTTGGACGTTGCTGTGCATGTGTGCACTTTATCAGAACGTTTGGGCGTTCATCCTGGGCCAGGTTGCCATTGTGGTAGCCACATGGGTTGCATTGGCTTGGTGGGGGTTGCGCCATCAACGTTGGACACTAGCGGGTGTTTGTATCGCTTTGGCGACAGTTAAGCCGCAGATGACCTTCCTGATTGTGCCGGGAATGTTGCTATGGGCGCTTTGGCAGCGCCACACTCGCGTAGTGGTGTCCTTCGGCATCGCGTTAGCTTTTCTGGTTCTGCTGCCTGTTGCCTGGTTGCCCGATTGGCCTCTGCACTGGTTGGAACGGTTGCGACGCTATGCCGATTATACGTTTTTTGCGCCGCCGGTGCAGCTGCTGACGGGCACTGCTCGGTTGGGGTGGGCTGTGGCTGGCATGATGATGCTATGGCCGATAGCCATATGGTGGCGTGCACATCGCACATCTTGGAGCAACAGTGCACATAATCCGGCAAGCTTATGGAAAGCCCCCGGGATGCGTGATTGGCTTTTCAGCTGGTTGATCGCCGTCACCGCGATGATAGCGCCGCGCACCAGCCAGGCCAATCAGCTAATCTTGTTCCTACCGTTGTTCTACTTTTTTGCCCAACTGTCTGGCCGCAGAGCTCAGATGGTGATTGCGGTTGTAGAGGCAGGCATTGTAATTACAATCTGGCTGGTGGCAATTATAGCATTGCCCGCTCCGAGCGATCCGGGGTACACATTGCAACAGCATCGGTTCATCAGCCCAATCTTCCCCTCCGGGATAACTGGCATCTTGCTGGGCTTGAGCATTTGGCCGAGGTGGAGGATGACACGTGAAGCTCGGTGATTCACGTGCAAGGGGATGGGTTATCGCCATAGGAATGGCGCTAGCTGTGCTCCTGGTGACCGGCTTGCCCTATCTGGTGGGCTGGATTTCTTCCACACCTGCGCGTGTCTTTACAGGTTTTGTCATCGATGTGGAGGACGCTTATAGCTATCTGGCCAAGATGCAGCTCGGCTATCGGGGCGAGTGGCAATATCGCAACTTTCTTACTTCGGAACCCCATTCGGGCGCCTATCTTTACACTTTCTATATCGCCCTCGGCCATTTGGCACGCTTGATCCATGCTGATCCAGTGTTGATCTATCATGCAGCGCGGCTGACAAGCGGCCTGATATTTCTGCTAATAGCGTATATCTTTACTGCGCTCTTCCTAACACGGACATCCGAGCGACTGCTAGCCTTTATCCTTATCTGCTGGTCATCTGGGCTGGGTTGGCTGGCACTATTGCTCTCGGGTTCTTACAAAGTGGGTGGCATCACTCCCGTGGATTTCTGGTTGATCGAGATGTACGGCTATTTTACGGTGATGCTGTTCCCGCACACGTGTATCGCGCTCACTTGTTTGTTGCTTGTCTTTGCTCTTTCATTGCGCTTTACCGAAGAGACACGCTGGTATTATCTACTTGGAGCGGCGCTGGCCGTCGGAGTCCTCAGCTCTATCCATGCCTTCATGATGTCCGTGGTGGTGTTGACTCTGATGGGATACTGGGCCTACCAGCTTATACGGGGCCATGGATCATGGACTCACATGCCAGGACTATGTGCCATCTGGATGGTAGCTTTGCCCATCGTGATTTATCAGTATCTCGCCATAATTCGCAACCCGGTATTTGCCGGTTGGCAAGCACAAAACCTTACGATCAGCCCATCGCCATGGCATTATGGATTGGGCTATGGAATAGTGTTTGGATTAGCACTACCTGGCAGCTGGTGGGCGCTGCGCCAGCCACGACGTTGGCCGTTGTTGGTGATATGGCTGTTAGTGGTCGCTCCGTTGTTGTACTTACCATCCGTCTTTCCCGTTCAGCGGCGTGTTATTGAGGGAAGTGGAATAGCCCTGTGTGTGTTGGCGGTGCCGGGCTTGACCCATTACGTATTGCTATGGATCGAGCGCCTCTGGCAGCGGGTGCGCAAGTTGGTCGGATATAGTGCTGTAGATCGGATGGCGTGTTCGTCATCCGTAAGGTGGTTGCGTGCACTGCTGATTGCCCTAACGCTGCCCTCCACCTTGCTGGTCATCGCCAGTGCCGGGTTGGCTGCGGCAGCTGGCCACCCCGATACGGTGGTCAGCTATGCCGAGCTCGCTGCTGTGGAATGGTTGATTGAACACAGCCAACCGGAGGACACGATATTAGCCTCGTATGAGCTAAGCGGCTTTATCGCGGCGCGTAGTGGGCGACGCGTGTTTATGGGACATTGGACTGAGACAATAAACGTGCAACAGAAGCGCGCCGCTGCGATCCGTTTCTACAGCTCGGCTGATGATGTCGAACGGCGAAGGCTGCTGCAAGATTATAGCGTTCAATATGTAGTGCACGGCCCGCGCGAGCGCGCCATAGGAGGTTTTGACCCTTTGCGCGTTTCCTATCTACAACTAGTGTTTCGCGATCAGGATGTGGCCATTTATCGAGTTATGCTTGAGCGACCATTGTAGATGTGGAGAGATGGTAAAGTGAAGCTCGGTGTCTTGCACCACTACGGAGCTCAGGCTGTACTAGCCGGCGTCTTTGCGATAGCAATTGCTCTGCGCCTTGTTAATCTCGACGGTCGTCCTCTCTGGTACGACGAAGCGTTTGCTGTGTTATATGCGGAGAAATCATTTTCCACTATGCTTCACGGCACGTTGGCTTCAACGCACGGTGTCGCGGCGGATGTGCATCCGCTTCTATACTATACGATCTTGCATGTGTGGATGCAGCTGTTTGGCCAATCTCCGGGAGCCGTGCGCATGTTATCGGTGTTGCTGGGTGTCGCTACCGTGGGAATGGCGTATCTGGTTGGCCGCCTTCTCTACGACCAACGCAGCGCTCTGGGTTCTGCTCTTATAGTGGCGTGTGCCCCTTTTGCCATTTATTACTCCCAAGAAGCACGCATGTACGCCTTGCTGGGATTAGCAGCAATCGCGATGGTTTACTTCTTTGCGCGCGCTTGGAAGAGAGGTGGATGGGTCAGCTGGTTCATTGTTGGTCTATGTGGTGCACTCGTGTTGTATGCACATAATTTGGGTTTTGCCTTCATTCTGGGAGTGGACGCTTGGGTGGTATGGGAATGGTTCAACCCGAATGGGGTACGTTGGCGCAATTGGTTACCGTTGATGTTGACACACTTGCTGGTGTTAATCCTGTTCACTCCGTGGCTGCTGGCGCTGCCTGGCCAGTTCGGCAAGGTGCAACAGGGATATTGGGTGGCACAACCCGGCTTGATCCAGCTCGTTCAGACCTTATTCATCTTCCATTTTGCTTATGATAACCAAGCCTTGCCGTCTTGGTTGTTGCCTCCTGCCCTTTTCTTCAGCGTGCTACTTGTCGTCTTGTGTGCGCTGGCCCTCTGGCGACGACGTCATACTTTCTTAGAGAGATCATCCTTGCCTTCGGAGGCGCTGTTGCTCATACTTAGCATAGTGCCCATTGTAGCGCTCTTCGTCATATCGCAACTGAGCCCGGTGTACGTTGTGCGCGCTCTGCTTCCCTCCGCATTAACCTATTATGTACTGCTGGCTGGACTATGGGTGCGCAGCGCATGGCCTAAGCCGATTCGCTGGGGGATGTTGTTTCCTTGTGCTTTGATCGTTGCGGCCTCGCTCTGGAATCATTATACTTATATAGGCTTTCCACGCGCTCCTTTCGAGCGCGTGGCTGCCTTTCTGCATGCACACTACCAGACTGGTGACACCATCGTTCACAGTAACAAACTCAGCTTCTTCCCCACCCATTATTATGATCGCACATTGCCCCAGTCTTTCATCGCCGACCCTTCCGGCAGCCCTAGTGATACATTAGCTTATCCCACTCAAGAGGCATTGGGGCTGTTTGCTGCTCCCGACATAGCAGCCGCTGTGCGTGGACACGAGCGGGTGTGGTTTGTGATTTTTCATCGCGCGATGGAGGAATATCGCGCCGCCGGCTATATCGATCATCCGCATCACCTTTGGTTGGGGCAACGTTACACCCTCGTCTCATTGCATACATTTGGCGATCTTGAGGTAGCCGAGTATATATTACGTATCCCGCCTTTAGCACGGGAGCGCTAGAAACATATTACATCCTTGCATTCAGACCTTACAGTCAGACACACTCGATTTCATCCCGATAGGCACGCGGTGGTATAGTCGTTGCATGTGTCTGATTACATCCCGATTTCGAGAATGGAGTGGGTGCTTTTCCCAATGGAAGTGGAATGGTTGCGGAGCCTTTTGGAAGAAGTGCGTGATGGCAAACTAAGTGTCCCGGAAGCGTTAAGCCAGTTACGCGGCTTCCCTTACGAAGATCTGGGTTTTGTGCGGGTGGACACACACCGTGCATTGCGCAAAGGTTTCCCGGAGGTGATCTTCTGCCCGGGCAAGACGACACAGCAAATTGTGGAGATCATCGAGCGCATCCGCGCCCGTGAGGGGCGTGTATTGGCCGCACGCGCTGATACTGAGGTGGCCAAGGCAGTCCAGCGGACCTTTCCTGAAGCGGTCTATCACACGGAGGCGCGGATGATATTTTTGGGCCAGCCGATGCCCCGTAGTGGACGTGGTACCGTTTTGGTGGTAAGTGCCGGCACGGCCGATATCCCGATTGCTGAAGAGGCGGCGGTGACCGCCGATATGCTAGGCAGCCAGGTAGAACGTCTGTACGATGTCGGTGTGGCGGGTATTCATCGTCTGTTCGACCAGCGCGAGCTCCTATTTAAGGCCAATGTGCTGATTGTGGTAGCTGGTATGGAAGGCGCTCTAACCAGTGTGGTTGCCGGGTTGGTGAACCGCCCCGTAATTGGGGTGCCCACCAGTGTCGGTTATGGTGCCAGTCTAGGAGGTATCGCTGCTCTGCTGACTATGCTGAACAGCTGTGCCCCGGGCGTGGGGGTGGTGAATATCGATAACGGCTTCGGAGCTGGTTACTTGGCTCATCTGATCAACCAGTAGTGGAATAATAATGTGTTTATCCTCCGACTGTCTTGTCGGTTTGCAAGTGTCAGATGTATAGGCTCGTCTCCCTCTGTTCTTAAGCAAATCTCGGAAGACTCGCTCTCTCTCCCTGCTTCTGATATAATTCAGCCAACTCTTAGAGCGGACGTCGGAAAATCCTAAGATATGACCATCCCACGTGTCTCGAGTAAGAATGAGCTTTTCCTCTCCATTATTGTGCCGGCCTACAACGAAGAGAGACGCTTGCCTGAGAGCCTCCCACAGATCATTCGCTTCCTGCAACAGCAGCCCTATAAGGCCGAGGTGATCGTGGTGGACGATGGCAGTGTGGATCGCACTGCCGACATTGTGCGTCAGTTCCAGTTAGAAGCTCCTTTTCTCATCCTGCATCAGGTCGAGCACGGTGGCAAAGGGCATGCAGTGAAGGCCGGTATGTTGCGCGCTAGAGGCGAGTATCTATTTCTGTGTGACAGCGATCTCTCTATGCCCATTGAAGAGGTGAGCAAATTCCTTCCTCCGGTGTTGGAGCGCTATGATATAGCGATTGCCTCACGTGAAATCGTTGGAGCGCACCGCTATAATGAACCTGTCTATCGTCATCTCATGGGACGTGTGTTCAACTTGATTGTGCGTCTATTTGCCGTCCATGGCATCCAGGATACCCAGGCCGGCTTCAAGTGTTTCCGGCGCGAAGCGGCGATGCAGATCTTTCCCCTTCAAAGAATCAAAGGTTGGGGTTTTGATGTAGAATGTTTGTTCATTGCTCAACGGCGAGGAATGCGCATTGTTGAGGTGCCCATCAACTGGTACTATAAGGAACGCAGTCAGGTTAGACCACTCTACGATACTTGGCGGATGCTCATAGAGGTATTAAGAGTGCGCGTGAATGGCTGGCGAGGGTTATACGGCTGATGGGCTCTCTTGCTACGAAGTCGGGTGACGCGACCAGGTCCGAACGGTCTATCTCGGCGGTGCGCTCTGCATCCAGAGAGAATCGATTTCTCAAATGGCCGCATTGGACAGTGTGGCGCGCGGTGGGAGGATGTTTGGTTGCCTTCGCCTGTGTGGCGTTCACGTATGCTGGCATCGGTGGTATGGCAGTCTATCAAGGATTACAACAGCGTGCCACCATCACGCGTCAAGAGGCAGAAGAGCATTACCAACGAGGCCTCCAACACATCCAAGATGGAGCTTACGAGTTTGCCGTTGCCGAGTTCGAACATGCATTACGTCTCGATCCTACCCATCGTCAGGCACGTGATGCATTGCGCGATGCCAAAACGTTCGTGATGGCCCAGCCTACCCCTACCTCGGCCACATTGAACGAGGCGCTTGCCAACTTGCTTAGGGAAGCTGAAGCGTTGATACAACAACAACGTTGGGCTGAAGCGGTCGAGCGTGCTTCCCAGTTGCGCGATCTGGATCCAGAGTTCCAGCCCCAGAGGGTCAGCGCGCTGTTGTTCCAGGCGAACTCCCGAGTCGGATGGCAGATGCTGCAGCATGGTCAAGTGGCAGACGCCAAAGATGCTTTTGAGCGTGCCTTGAGAGAACGACCTGACGACCATGAGCTCAGTCGTCAGGTAGATCTAGCGACGTTGTACCTATCGGCACAGTCTGCTTGGGGCAACAACTGGCCACAAACGATCCATTATCTGGAGCAGCTCTACACGCTTGTACCTAACTATCTTGACGTACAGGTTCTACTTGCCCAAGCATATGAGAATTATGGGGATGCCCTGGGCACGCAGTCTGCCTGGTGCGCTGCTGAGACCCAGTATATGCAGGCAGCTATGCTTCAAACGAGCGAAGGTGTCCAAGAAAAATATGCCAAAGCGAGCTGGCGCTGTGCCAATCCTACTCCCACACCCCCTTCCATCGCTATGTCCGGATCCGAGACCCCACAGCCAGGGGGGATTCCGAGCGAGCCCCAAAGTGCACCGAGTCTGCGCTCACCAAACAAGTCTTCGGTTTCTGGCACTATCTTTTTCTCACGTTTTGATAGAGAAAACAACAAATGGCAGGTCATCGCTGGTAACCTTTCTGATGGAAGCACGCAGATTGTGCTGACGGATGGTTCGCAGCCTGCTGTCAGCCGCGATGGACGGGCTGTGGCGTATCACTCTGAACGCGGCGATAGCATTGGCATCCATGTTCTTGACCTCTCCTCCGGTCAGGATACGCGTGCAACCTGGTATGGAGAAGATGTCACGCCGGATTGGGCACCTGATGGCGCTCGGTTCGTATTTCCTTCCCAACGCTCCGGTGACCGCAAATGGGTCATCTACATCGGTTGGGCCGATGGCCGCAGTGAGGCGGTACCGTTGGTGGAAGGGCGTACCCCGGCATGGTCACCTGATGGTGGCCAGATCGTCTATCAGGGCACCGATCCTCAGGGTAATAATCCCGGGCTGTACCTGGTACCCTCTGGAGGGGGGCCATCTAGCCGTTTGACCAATCACGAGAGCGATCGAGCGCCGGCCTGGTCGCCAGACGGCAGCCGTATTGCGTACATGTCCAGTCAGAGCGGACGTTGGCAGCTATACCTGGTGGATCTCGCAAGTGGAGCTTCTCGGCAGATCACCTCTTCGGGCAGTAACGATGGTCTCCCGACGTGGTCTCCTGATGGAACATATCTGGCTTTTGTTTCCGATCGTGAAAGAAGATGGGGCATCTATGTCATGCCTGCCGATGGTGGAGAAGCAACATGGGCTTTCGATTGGGGTGCTGATCGGCAGGACTGGCTTATTGAGCGCATCGCTTGGGCCCCTTGATCTGAGCTTCGCAAAGGAATGCCCCATCCTCCAGGTGTTGGTCACTTAAATTATCGCTTGTTTCACCACTCTCGCCGTTCGGGATGGCTGAACACATATTGTGAGGGACGCGCGCTGTCTTCAGTTTCTCCGATCACTTTGAACTGTCGAGCGCCACTGGGAAGCAGCATGCCAGCAGGTGGAGGGTATGCCATTGGATCCCACGTCTGTCGGCCGGTGCTCTGTCCGGGATTGACCACCACGATCGGGGGATAATTAGGGTTCAGATTAGACGCTCGCTTAGCCTCGAGCATCTCGTCGCGGCGATATGATGCCCAGATGAGCAGCAAGCTACCCGGTATGCTCGCGAGCACACCACACACGACACCTACCACCAACGCAGTGGCATCTACACTCATACGACTGCCAACTACAAAGGCTGCAACCACACAAAAGATACTCCCCAAGATCAAAATGCCACGACCCATTGACTTTCTCCTTTCTCGCTGAAGTATGTCCATTGAGGGTTCATATCAATGCATTGAGTTTGCTTGCGTCTCTCCGTCTCACTGACACCTCTTATACGTGATCTTCTCGCGACACTAGCTTCACGATGAAGGCAGGATGCACCCCGGCGTGTCATAGGTGAATGAATTTACCTTTTTGGATACCTCGTAGCCTTCTATGTCCTCGGCAACAGCCGTTCGCACCAAATCTATTAGCTCCGTCAGGGGGGTCCTCGGGTCGAGCCAACGTGCTTCAGCCTCTTTGCTCAATATCACGGGCATACGATCGTGGAGGGGCCGAATCAGCTCGTTGGCATTGGTTGTAATGATGGAACACGTGTGTAACACCTCCCCCTCCGGCGACTGCCAGATGTCATAAATGCCAGCGAACCCGAAAGGACGCCGTTTGAGGTAAAAGAAATAGGGGATGCGTTCCCGATCCGATTTGCGCCACTCGTAGAATCCGTCGGCGACTACCAGGCAACGCTGGGTGACAAATGGCCGCCTAAAACTGGGTTTTTGGTGCAATGTCTCCGCACGCGCATTGATAATGCCATCCCCCATAAGGCTTTTTGAGGCCCAGTGCGGTATGAGACCCCATTTCATCTCGTCCAGCACTCTGATGTCACCCTCCCGACGTATCACCAGCACCAGTTGCGTAGGTGCAATGTTGTAGCGGGGATACCATTGGGCGCGCACCAAATGTACATCAAAGGTGTGTACAATTTCATCTAAAGAGCTGTACAAGACAAAGCGGCCGCACATAGATTGCCTCCTAAAATGACAAAGTGTACATTTGTGCAGGTGACCAGCGTCGAGAAGACCGCGTTTTCTGCTGTAGCGCGCCGACCACCTCTTCTGCATCGTGCACGCTGATATAAGCAGCTTGAAAACGTATTACCTCGCTCTTGACCACCAACAAGAAGTCACCCCGACCTAATAGCTTTTCTGCACCCGAGGCGCGCAGACCGGTCGCCACCCGCGCATCTTCGGGACTTGCCACACTGCCCACCAGCCGCACCGGGAAGTTGCTTTTCACCAAGCTTCCAATAGCTTCAACGGTTGGTTTCTGAGTACAGCCGATCACGTGGATGCCTGCTTCACGGCCGCGTTGGCTCAGGCGTGTGACCAGCTGCACAAAAGTTGCGCCGCCTGCCGCAACCAGATCGGCCATCTCATCGATCACCACAACCAACCGAGGCTCCTGCACGCCTTCACGGTCGCGCTGGATCATATGCTGCACGAGCTCATCAAGCACCTGAACTGCCTTGTTTGCTTCGCGCACAATGGGTCGTAAGAGGTGGGGCAATCCCTCCAAAGTGTTATAACCGCGTCCTTTCGGGTCGATGATGACAAGCTGCAGCT
>JASFBB010000041.1:0-3271 GCA_036172345.1 Anaerolineae bacterium | reverse complement strand
GGTCGCCGGGCGTGATACGCACGAGAAGGAACCAGGATATAGGGCTTTCGAAGAAACCCCACGCCATGGTTGATCTAACTCAGGGATGTACTATCACTTCACGATTGTTGGCAGATAGGTCGTGTGTGGCCAGTAAAGGCGCGCAAAAATGTGGCTCTTTACAGTGGGATCGCCCAGAGAGTCTGACTCGTAAGCGATCAAAAAGGGCCCACCCACTGCCAGGACTGGGTGCATATTATCCCAAAATACCGCCCCGGCTATCTCTAGCAGCCCAGTGTAACTCGAGTCACTCCATCCCCTGGCCTCAATCCGCTTGCCGGCTGCAGCGGCGCGTTGCCAGGCAACCATGTAATCGCGTGTCGTGCCAGATCGCGCAATTGCGCTAGGAGATTCTTCGTCGTCAGCGGTCATCGCAACGTTGTAGTAACCACCTGCCAGCAGGTGACCGCCCACGTCGAGCTCCTGGGCATGGATGTCCCAGTCGCAGCAACGGGCAGGGTCATAGACCTGTGACCACACTACCAAGTAACGATGTTGCTGGTTGGTTGTTATCCGGGGCTCCTTCTGGTCATTGGGTGCGGTATTGATCGCGATTATCCACGGCGGAGTGATGATGTCGCCGGAGACGGGATTGATCCGCGCGCCCACAATGTCACCATCGCCTGCTGTCCACATCCTCCGCCAGACGGCAAAGTACTCGTTCGCAGCTACATTGTAAGTTACGTCGATCTGGTGTGGCGACTGACCCGTGGTGATAATTTTGGTTAGGCGCCTCTCCCCGGAGGCATTCAGGACGGCATGGGCCACGTCGTGGGGCTGGCCAGTAGTAGTGTCGAAAGCAGTCCACACCACCATGTACTCATTGCGAATGCTGTTCCAAGCCACCCGTGGTGTCCAGAAACTGCGGTAGGGCCAGCTGATGATCGGCTTTTCATCCCCCATGCTCGAGCCATCCCACTTTACGGTGCGGCCGTCAATCCGGTTTGGATCCATGCTTGTCCCACTCCAATGGTACATCCAGACGACCAGATAATTGTCCTCCTTGGCGTTGTAGGCAACCGCTGGCTGCATTCGATTCTGTGGGCAAGGGCCACTGGAGATATTGAAATGGCTGAGCCGCTGGCCATCCTCTGAGACGCGCCGGCCCCAGATTTCGCGACAGCCATCGGTCCGCTTGCGGTGCCAGACAATGAGGAATTGATGGTGCTTGGCGCTGTAGGCAGCTGCGGGCAAGTAATTGTCATAGTCGCTGGGCCAGACAGAGGGTGAGATTTTGATCTCGTCACTCATCCGGGCGGCAGCCGACAGGGAGTCAGCCGTGACATCGGGCTGAGGTTTTTCAGCCCGCCCGGGCAATGCCACCGCGCTCATCAGCAGCATTAGCGTGCTGCTCACGATCAAGACGTGGAGCAAACCTTTCCAAGTGCTCATCTGGGTCCTCCTTGTACCCCGATTATGAAATTTCTTGCGGCTCACTGATCGAATAGAGGGATCGGCGTGGTTAGCTCAAGCGGAGCGTAAAGAAGGAGGGACCAAGAAGCATGGCCACGTGTCACCGTCCATTCAACCGTGTTTCAATATCATTATACCACACAATTGGCTGGCAGCTGCCGCGACTTTTAGCCGAAGTATGAGGAACGGTGCAATCTCAATCGGTGCGGTTAGAGATTCCGGTGCTCTCACCCCGTTGCTGTACTCTCCAGCGTCATTACGATTGGACGGCCAAGAAGCGCTCGCGCAGCTGCAGAGGGGTTTCATCCGCCGCCATGATCGCGGCGGCGTGGACGCGAGCTTTAGGCAGCACCTCAGCAATGTACACGCGCGCTATATCAGCCTTATGCTCCGAATGACGTGCATCCTGTAACAAGAGCCAGCTGTTGATTGTGTACACTGCCAGATCGACCAGATCGTTGGCGTAATAATCGATGATGGCGCGTTCCTTCTCGCGCAAATGATCCTCACACTGTTTCAGCTGCGCGGTGAGCTCCTCCAGGGATTGCTTGAGCGGCTCCAGTTGAGGGCCGTAATCTAAGTCGGCCCAGTTGTCCAGCAAATCGTCCAGACCATGGGCCAGCAGCTTGCCGATCGCAGCCACGATCTGTAGCTGGCTGGTGCCCTCATAGATGTTGGTGACGCGGATGTCGCGGAAGTGCCGTTCAACATTAAAGTCGTGCATATAGCCGACGCCGCCATGTACTTGCATGGCTTGATAGCACACACGGTTGCCCATCTCGGTAGCATAGTATTTCGCCAACGGAGTGAGCGCCTCGGCCAACCGTGCGGCATCCTTCTGGCGTTGCCGGGCGCTTTTGTCGGGATTCTCTGTCTCGGCAAGGTATTGTTCATACGCCTTGGCAAGGTCCACCCACAGGCTGGTGTGATAGACCAAGCTGCGCGCTGCCTCAATCTCGGCGCGCATGCTCAGCAGCATACGGTAGACCGCCGGCAAATGGGCGATGGGCACCCCGAATTGCACCCGTTCGTGTGCATATTTGTAGGCCTCGCGATACGCCGCCTCAGCAATGCCGATCGCCTGCGCTGCTACGGCCAGCCGCGCACCGTTCATCATCGCCATAGCATAGCGAATCAACCCAAAGCGCTGCTTGCCGATGAGCTGGGCAGGCGTGTTATCGAACTGGAGCTCACACGTAGGAGAGGCATGCAGTCCCATCTTATCCTCGATGCGACGCACCTTTACCGTCTCATCGCGTTCGACCAAGAAGAGGGAGAGTCCACGCGCGTCGGTGCTACCCTCTTCACTGCGCGCCAGCACCACCAACACGTCGGCGCAACCATTGGTAATGAAACGCTTGACCCCATTGATGCGCCATACGCCTGCAGTCCCGTCCCACGTGGCACGCGTTTGTACCGAACCTAGATCCGACCCGGCATCCGGCTCAGTAAGCACCATAGCGCCGCTCACCTCACCATGTGCGAAGCGCGGCAGGATGCGGGCTTTCATCTCCTCGCTGCCGAATTCGGCTATTGTGGAAGCGATCTCCTGCAGCCCAAAGATGGTCATTAAACCTGCCTCGGCACGCGATAGAATTTCGACCATCATCTGGTAGATCGTCCCCGGCACATTTAATCCGCCGTATTTCCATGGCAACATGACACCCATTAGCTCGGCTTGTCTGAGCGCCTGAAGTGCCTCATGAGTGGCTGTGGCATATTGCACCCTGCCATCGCGCAGCTGCGCGCCTTCTTTATCCGCCTCGGCGGCACGAGGTGCCACAATATTGGCACAAATATCACCCAACACCTCTAGCAG
>JASFBB010000040.1:0-10432 GCA_036172345.1 Anaerolineae bacterium | reverse complement strand
GCGCCGTGAGCACCGGCTCGAGGAAGCTGAGACCAGGCACAACGCGCACTGGCAATCCGGCTTCCTGTGCCATGCGGCGGATGAGCGGCACCGTTGCCTCGCCCACGGATGGATGGCCCGGCACGGCATAGACCACCCCTTGGTCGCGTTGCCCGAGCTCGACCACCCGGCGCGCAATGCGCTCGTAGAGCGAGGCGAAGTCGGCTGCCTCATCGTACCACGAGTCAAAGGAGTGGACTTTGAGTCCGGGTTGGTTGGTGAGCTCCTCCACGCCGGGATGACGGGCGGTGCGCAGCCAGATCTCCTGGCTGTCCGCAAAGACCCGACGAGCTGCTTCTGTCCAAAGGGAGGCGCCGCCCGGCCCTAACCCCACAATGGTGACGCCCGGAGGCACTATCCAAGACTCCTGTTGAACCTGGCTCTGTCTGGTTTCACGCTGATTCTACCCCGGCATGCGCCGATAGCGTGCATCGATAGCTTTGATTTTCTCCACTTTGGGCGCAGAACGCCCACCGGCGAATTCCGAAGCCAACCAGTGATCCACCAACATACGCGCCAGGGTCGGTGCCACCACCTGGGCGCCCAGCGTCATAATCTGGGCATCGTTGCTCTTACGCGCGCGCTCGGCGGAATAGGGATCGTGACAGGTGGCTGCGCGCACGCCCGGCACCTTGTTCGCCACGATCGCCATGCCGATGCCGGTGCCACAGATGAGGATGCCCCGCTCAAACTCACCCCGCGCGATGCGCTCGGCAACCTGCACGGCGATGTCGGGATAGTCCACCGGCTCGATAGGGCTGTGCCATCCGGCATCGATGATCTCGTGCCCCTGCCCCTGCAGGTATGCCTTCAGATCTTCTTTGAGGTGATAACCGAAGTGATCGCTGCCAATGATAATCCGCATGACCTCACCCCCTATGACACGACTGCCCCGAGCTGCACGCGCCGTTCTGCACGCGCCACAATGGCGGCCAGCCTGTCAACGATCTCATCCGGCAGCGGCTTGGGGATGTGGGTCTGCAACAAGTGTCGCGCACGCTGCAGCGCACGCTCCCCCAACGTCAAGCTGCCGTTGGCCACCCAGGTTGCGTAGTTGCTGCGATCCAGCAGTCTAGGCACCCAGTTCTCGCGGAAATGGCTCAAGGTATGATCATCTGCGAGGAAATGCCCGCCCGGCCCCACGCGATCGATGACCTCGAGCGCCATCGTCTCCTCGGTGATCGGGATGCCCCCCATGAAACGCGCCACCATGCCCACCACCTCATCCATAGTGACCAGTTGCTGGTAGCTGGTGGTCAGGCCGTTGTCGATATATCCCATGTCGTGCACCAGGTTGCCGCCGTTCAGGGCTGCCAGCATCACCCACAGCGCGCCCTCCAGACTGGCCTGTTGGTCGAATGTCTTGGCGTCGGAGCAGCCGGCGAAATGGAACATAGGCAGGCGATAATAGCGCGCCATGTCCTTGAGGGCACACACAGCCAGCATGAACTCAGGCGCCGCGTAAGACATCAGCGTGGTGCGCATGTCAATGGGCAGGACGCCACCGCCGTAAACCAGCGGGGTGCCCTCACGGATCAGCTGGGCCAATACGAAGCCGGCCAGCATCTCCGCATTGCCCTGCACTAGGCCGCCGGCAATCGTCACCGGCCCGTTGGCGCCGGTGATGAGGCCAGGGGTGAAGACGGTGGGCAAGCCCTTCTCGGCCATGTACATCAGCTTCTGGGTCGCTTCCGGCCCCAATGTGAGCGGGGAGATGGGTTCCGTGTACAACGCGCAGAAGGGATTGCGTTGCAACGCTTCTGCACCACCCGCCACGACCTCGGCCATCTCGATGATGTCCTTGAGGTTCTCCAGGCTCCACGCGGTGAACACGATGGGCTTGGTGGTGTTGCGCACCATCGCCTCGAAGTGATGGATGTCGGAGATGGCCGCCGGCACATCGGAGGCAATGCCGGAGCACATCATGAAGGACAAATGGGGCAATGCATCCACCAGACGGCTGGTGCGCGCGATGTCTTCCTTGCGCACTGGCCTGCGTTCGCCAGTATCGATGTCCACGATGTTGGGAGTGTCGGAACCGGTGCCGAAGTAGGCGCGCTCGCCCTGCAGGGCCATCGCCGGTCGCCCCAGCCGATCGCAGAGCACCACCCGGCTGGGCGTCACCGCAATAGCCCATTCGACCAGATGCGCGGGAAAGCACACTCGCTTCCCATCCACCCAGCACCCCGCTTTGGCAAAGATCTCGATCGCACGCGGTTCTTCAACCTGGAGGCCGGTGCGTCGCATCACTTCCAGGGTGGCGTGGTGCAGCTCGACGATCTGATCATCGCTGAGCACGCGGAAACGCGGGGTCACATTGACGGTGTAGTTGCTGCGTATATACATCATCAGTGCACTCCTGTTTGAACGCCACAACGGCTGTCAGCGCGCTGTACGACGGCAGCGATGGCAGCTTCCACATTATCTGACAGCGGCCGCGGACGGTGGGTCTCCAAGATCTGGCGCACGCGCTGGTTGGCCAGCTCTCCGTAGGTATGTCCCCCTTTATCCAGCCAGGCGGCATAGGTGGTACGATTGAGCAAGGTGGGATACCAGTTCTCGCGGAAATGGCGCAACGTGTGTTCCTCGTTCAGGAAATGCCCCCCTGGCCCCACCCGATCGATGACATCCAGCGCCAGTGTTTCCTCATTCACCTCAACACCGTCCATAATGCGGCGCACCAGCCCGATCACCTCGTCGTTCATCACGGTCAGCTCCATGGAAGCGGTCAATCCATACTCGATGTAGCCGACATCGTGGGAAAGGTTGCCACCTGCCAGCGCCGTGACCAGGATCCACAGCGCCGCCTCCAAGCTCGCCTGCTGGTCGAACACCTTGGAGTCGGAACAGCCGCCGAAGCTGAAGACAGGCAGTTGGTAGTAGCGTGCCAGATCGCACAGCGCGGCCATGTTAATCCAGAACTCTGGGGCCGCATAGGAGACGTTCATATGGCGCATGTCCATAATGGCCACCCCACCACCGTACACAAAGGGCGTCCCCTCGTTGACCAGCTGGGCGATGACCAATCCGCTCAACAGCTCGGCGTTGGCGACAAGCAGCCCCCCCGCACTGGTCACAGGCGCCACAGCGCCGAAGGTCATCCCTGGCGTATAGACCACCGGCAGCCGCTTGCGCGCCATATACATCAGTTTTGTGGTGCCCTCGACAATGTGTTGCAAGGGTGAGACCGGCTCCGTGTAGAGGATGGCGAACGGGCTGTGTTGGAAGGCCTCTGCCCCACCCGCCACAATCTCACAGATCTCGATGATATCTTTGAGGTTTTCTAGGTTCCAGGCGGTGAAGCAGAGTGGCTTGGTGGTATGACGCAACATCGTGACAAAGTGGTGAATGTCCGAAGTCGCCTGGTTGATGTCCTGCGCGATAGCCATACACATATGGAAGTCGATGTTGGGCAGGGCATCCACCAAACGGGCGAAGTTCTTGACATCCTCCAGGCGGCCCGGTCGCCGTTCTCCGGTGTAAGGATCGATCACGTTCGGGCAGTCGGAGCCAGTGCCGAAGTAAGTCTTATAGCCCTCCAGCGTCATAGCGGGTTGTCCGAGCCGATTATACAACACGACGCGCGGGGGCGCCGTGCGAATGGCCCACTCCACCAGGTGGGGAGGGAAACGCACCCGCTCGCCGTCCACCCAGCAGCCCGCCTTTTTCAAGAGGTCACGCGCTTCCGGCACCAACACTCTGACACCGGTGCGCCGCAACACCTCCAAAGTGCCATAGTGCAATTCGTCCACCTGGTCGGCTGAAAGCACCTGGAAGCGCGGACTGACATTCACAGTGTAATTGCTTCGGATCATAATATCGCTTGCTCCTCAGAGTCACTTTGTCCTGTCAGCGACGGTGCCCCTTTGCATTTGCTAACGTGCAGATGGGTAATCAACCCCTATCCACCCAAATAGGCGCGCTGTACCTCCGGATCGTTCAGCAGCTCTTGTCCGCTGCCCTGATGGCGGACGCGACCGAGCTCGAGCACATACGCACGGTCGGCGATCGTGAGGGCGCGGCGCGCATTCTGTTCTACCAGAAACACGGTCGTGCCACTCTCCCGGATCAAGCGGATCTGCTCGAAGACAGCCTCCACAACCTTAGGAGCAAGTCCCAAGGAAGGTTCATCCAACATCAGTAGCTCAGGAGAAGTCATCAGTCCGCGACCGATCGCCAACATCTGACGCTCGCCGCCCGAGAGGGTGCCCGCTTTCTGGCGCTGACGTTCCCGCAAACGTGGAAAGCGTTCAAAAACGTGTTCGATCCGTTCCTCGAGCGTGGCACGATCGACCGTGAATCCCCCCATTTCCAGGTTCTCACGCACCGTCAGAGACGGAAAGATGTTGCGGTCCTGAGGCACCAACGCCAGCCCGTGAGCAGTTATCGTGTGAGGGGGCAACCCGGTGATCGCTGTCCCCTTAAACTTGATCACCCCGCTATGGATGTCGGTCAGCCCAAAGATGCTGCGCAGGAGGGTGGATTTGCCGGCGCCGTTTGCCCCCACCATCGTGACGATCTCGCCGGCGATCACCTCCAAGCTCACCCCGTGCAACACCTCGCTCTTTCCATAGCCGGCCACCAGCTGATGGACTTCCAAAATGGTGCGATCGGAAGATTCCGCAGCGCTCATGATGCACACGTCCCCAGATAGGCGTCAATGACAGCCGCATTCGCGCAGATCTCGGCAGGCGTCCCTTCGGCGATCTTCTGGCCATAGTCCAACACAGCGATGCGATCACAGAGATTCATGATCACCCGCATATCATGCTCCACCACCAAAAAGGTCTTACCCTGCTCCTCGCGCAGATGACGGATGTAGTCGAGAATGCGGTTGACCAGGGTGGGATTGATGCCAGAGGTGGGTTCGTCTAACATCACCAGCTGGGGATCGCTCATCAGGGCGCGGGTGAGCTCGACCATTTTCTGCTCGGCATATGAGAGGTTGCCACAATATTCATTGGCCGCGTGTTCCAGACCCACGATCGCGAGCAGCTCGCGTGCACGGTCAATTGCCCGGCGCTCCTGCCGATGCACGTGGGGCGTGCGCAGGACGCCCCACAGCAGATTTTCGCCCGGCTGGTGGTGCACGCCCAACAACAGGTTCTCCATCACGGTTATGCGGTTGAAAGTACGCACCAGCTGAAATGTGCGCGCAATGCCATAGCGAGCGATCTGGTGTGGACGCAGACCGGTAATATCGTGCCCGTTGAAGAAGACACGTCCTTCCGTCGGTTCGAGGAAGCCGGTGACCAGGTTGAAGACGGTGGTTTTGCCGGAGCCGTTGGGTCCGATGAGGCCGAAGATGCTCCCCCGGGGCACCTCGAATGAACAACGATCAACGGCCCGCAAGCCGCCGAAATCCTTGGTGAGTCCTTCGACCTTCAGTAATGTTGCATCAGGGGCCTTCATTCGTACACCACCTTGCGCTCGGGGATCAAACCACGTGGCACAAAAATGGTTGCAATGATCAACAGGATGCCGAATATCAGCTGTTGCAACGCAGCCGGGTTCAGCCAGAGAGGCAACCCGACAAAACGCAGCCCTTCGCGCAGCGCCACGAACACCACCGTGACCACCACGGCGCCCAGATTATTGCCCAGGCCGCCCAACACAATGATCAAGAAGAGGAAGAAGGTCAACCACATCACAAAGCTGCTGGGATCGATAAAAGTGATATAATGGGCAAACAGGCTACCTGCCAAGCCGGCCATTGCAGAACCGAGGATCAACACTCCCATCTTATACCGATAGGTGTTCTTCCCCAGCGCTTGAACAGCCGCCTCATCTTCGCGAATCCCTTTTAAGACGCGTCCAAACGGTGAATATAGAACACGCTCGGCAACCACAAAGACGATCACCAGACATACCACACCCAGAATCAAAAACTTTTCCGCCGTGTCGAACTCGATGCCCAGGACAGAGGCATGGGGGATGCCGGGCAATCCCATAGGACCACGCGTCAGGGAGATCCAGTTTTTGAAGACGGCACGGGTGATCTCGCCCAGGCCCATCGTCACCACGGCGAGGTAGTCGCCCACCAAACGCAAGGTGGGAATGCCGATGATGAAAGCCACGCAGCTGGCCGTCGCCATGCTCGTCAGCACAGCGAGCAACCATGGCACCCCCGCTTTGACCAGCAACGCTGAGGTATAGGCCCCAATGCCATAGAAGGCGGCATGGCCCAAGTTGAACAGGCCGGTAGCACCCACGACCAGGTTCAGCGAGATCGCTAAAATGCCGTAAATCGTGAACACTACCAGCAAGTGTACGATCAGCGCAAGTTCCATACGACGAACCTCTCTGTGATTCTCACAGTACCGTCACCTGAGCTTCTTCCTTCTTGCCGAAGATGCCACTGGGTCGCAAGAAGAGCGCCAGGATGAGAATCCCATACGCGATCGAGTCCTTCCATACGGGTGGGATGAACCAGACCCCCGTGTTCTCGACGATACCGATGAGAAAGGCCCCTACCACGGCCCCCCATACGTTGCCCAGACCGCCCAGCACGACCGCGGCAAACGCCTTGACCGTGATGATAAACCCCATCGTCGGCTGTAAGTTGGTGTCCATACCGATCAACGCCCCCGAGGCGGCGGCAAGTGCGGATCCGATGGCAAAGACCGCGGAGATGATCAGATTGGTATCGATGCCGGACACTTCGGCCAAGCTGATGCCGTCGGCCACGGCGCGGATCGCCTTGCCCAGCTTGGTACGTGTCAGCAACCAATACAGCCCTACCATAAACGCCAAGCTGGTGAGGATGATAGCACCTTGCACCGGGGTGATATAAATTGGTCCAATCTGATAGCTTCTCAGGCCGGTCAAGCTGAACGTGCGAATGTCTGCGCCCATAATGATCATCACGGCGGCATCCAGAACAAACGAGACCGCGATTGCCGTGGTCAACGATGCCAGCTTGGGTGCACGGCGCAGCGGCCGGTATGCCACCCGTTCCACCATAACCCCCAGCATAGCGGTGAGAAGCATGCTGCCCAGAAAAGCCGGCACCAGCGGCACGTTCCCCATCGTGACCAGCACAAACGCAATATAAGCGCCCACCATGGCGATGGAGCCATGGGCGAAGTTGATGAACTTCAGCGCTCCATACACCATGCTATAGCCGACGGCCGCGAGCGCATACGTGCCCCCGGCAATCACACCATTGACCAGTAGCTGTACAAAGATTTCCACAAACGCTCTCCTACACGACGAATCGTTACATAGACGGCGTTCGCCATGGTCTTCGTTTCCGGGCTGGGCATCTCAGCCAGGCGGATAGTTGCAGAGCGCACAGAAAGCACCCCGTGCGCTCTGCAATGGTCTGGCGATCAACACAGAGACAGCGCCCTACTCACTTCTGCGCGGTCTCCGTGGCTTCTGGAGTCTCGGTAGTCGTCGGGGTCTTCTCGTAAAGTACCCACTCACCGTCCTTGACCACCACCCACTCGTAAGAACCCTGCGAGATGCCGTACTCGTCGAACTTCTTGGCTCCCGATGGGCCGACATAGGTCTCAGCCACTTCAAACAATGCTTTCTGGATCCCATCCGCTGTGTAGCCGCCCTTTTCGATCGCCTTAGCCACGAGCATCATCGCATCATAGGCGAAGTCGGCCCAGATGGTGGGCTCTTTCTCAAATTTCTTGACGAAGGCATCGCGGAACGCCTGGTACTCTGGTGTCTGGCTCGAGCCGGCGCGCAGGCCCATAATCCCCTCGACCGCCTCCTTGCCGGCCAGCTGGGGCACTTCGGGCGAGACAATGGAAACGTCGGTGACCCATTGAGTCTTCAGTCCTAGCTCTGCCGCTTGCTTGAAGACGATGCTCGCCTCAGCCACGTGGTCCACGATGAAGACCACAGGAGGATTGGTCCCCTTCACCTTGAGAACCTCGGTGCGGAAATCCTTGCCGCCCAGTTCGAACGGCTGGACGATGAGCAGCTTGCCGCCGGCAGCTTCGAAAGCCTGCACGAAAGTATCCTTGACCCCAATGCCGTAGTCATTGTTGATGTACATGACGGCGGCTTCCTTGACACCCAAGTATTCCGCTACCTTGACCCATTCGGGGCCCTGGGCGGTGTCGGAGGCCATCACCGAGAAGAAATATGGTCCACAATCCTTCAACGCCGGCGCCGTGGAGACCTGGGAGACCTGGACAACCTTCTTCTCTTGCGCTTTGGGGCAGAGGCTCAAGCTGATGGTGCTGGATGCCGAACCCAAGATCACGGGCACCTTGTCCGTCTCCACCAGCTTGAGGAACGCCGTCTGAGCATCCGCCGCGGACAGACGGTCATCCTCATAGATCACCTCTACGGGCACACCGTTGATGCCCCCTGCCGCGTTGATGACGTCCACAGCGAGCTCGGTGCCCATTTTCAAGCTCTGGCCATACACTGCGGCATCACCAGTCAGGTGGCTGATGAAGCCCACTTTATAAACCTGGGGTTCTTCGGCAGCCAGCGGAGCAGGTGTGATGAATTGCACCACCAGCGCACCCATCAACAATAAAACGATCCACAGGCCGAACATACGATGCTTCATTTTCTACTCTCCTCCTTTATGTGCAAGGCTGTTAGAATTTCAGACCGATGTACCCTACACTTACAAATCGAGACCAGCCGCTGCAGAAATACTCCCTCACTATGAGCGCTGACGTTTCACGATCACCCCCTTTCTATGCTTGAGTGCCCTCCGCCCTGACACCGATAACTCTCTTGAGGCAACGACGCGAAGCCCAGTGATCAGGGACTCCATAAAGCAATATGGCCCACGATGTCGTGTTAATGTCGGCCGCTTTCCCGAGATTCTAAGAGTATAGAGGTCTAGGTGCATATCTGCACAGAAGGAAAAAAATCCAATGAGTTGGCTTATATCAGGCGCATGGACGATTTTGCCGACATCGCAACGAGGGTATGTCACCGGCAGCTCAATATATGCTGAGCTTCCTCTATCTGAGCCCGCCCTGGCCTAGTAATATGATATATCATACCATAGAGCACCTGAGGGGTCAAGCTCGCATGATTTGAGGGTGTTGAAAAACATTTTAGTTACCTTCTTTATTGGCCTATTTTCCTAATAAAATCTGAGCGGCCAAGAGACTTTTTCAACACCCTCCATGATCCTGAAGGATGTTGAAAAAATTTTATGTCATTCTCTTTATCATCCCATTTTCCCGCGAAAACCCGAGTAACCCGAGAATTTTTCGACTCCCCTCCCTCCTGAATATTCCATTCGCATATGTCTTAATGAATGGCGATAATCTCTCGGCGCAGGCACTCCCCACGCTTGCCAGCACTGTGGAAATCGAGTAAGATTTCGGAGATCGTCGGCAGCTTTGCGATATCAGAAAGCCCACATCAGTGCCCATGGATAGCAGGAGTTCGTACGTGAATCAACCCCTCCTGACGTTGCTTACCCCACCGGGCAGTCTGGCCGAACTGGACGTGCCTCAAGGATTGTTGGTGGACCTTGTGCTGCGGCTCATATTCGTCGAGGGCGACACCACCGTGGTGCGTATGGAACAGGTGTTGCGCGTCCCTTTTAAGGTGCTGGATGATCTCCTGTTGGATATGCAAACCGAACACCTGGTGGAAGTACCCGGTGCGACCAGCCGCATCGGACGACGCGCTTATATTTATCACCTCACTGATGAGGGCAAGGCACGCGCCCGCGATGCCATGGAGCGCAGCCAGTATGTCGGTCCCCTCCCGGTGCCGCTGGTCAAATATAACAAGGCGATCCTGCTGCAATCCCAGCGCTCTTTGGTTGCCCCACACCAAGTCAAGGAAGCACTCAGCCATTTGGTGCTGCCAGAGGGGTTCGACCGTCGGATCGGTCCAGCAATCAACGCTGGCACCTCATTGTTTCTGTATGGGCCACCTGGCAATGGCAAGACCACCATCGCCCAGGCGATCGCTGAGCTGGTCTCCGGCAGTGACCCCATCTGGCTGCCCTACGCTGTGACAGTGAGCGGTCAGATCATCCAGGTATATGACGCGCTGATCCACCATGAGGTGCCTACAGAGCAACCGATGTCCAATATAGATCCACGTTGGAGCCAGTACCGTAGACCGAGCGTGATGGTGGGCGGTGAGCTCCAGCTGGATAGCCTAGACCTGCGCTACGATCCGATCTTGGGTTTTTATGAAGCACCCTTGCAGATGAAGGCGAACGGCGGCATGCTCCTGATCGACGACTTCGGCCGCCAGCAGATGCGCCCGATTGACCTGTTAAACCGCTGGATCGTGCCGCTGGAGACCCACATCGACACCTTCCGACTGCGCACCGGGCAGACATTCCAGGTGCCCTTCAAGCAGCTGATCGTCTTCAGCACCAACTTTGATCTGAATGCGGCGCAGGAAGGCATCGTCCACCAGCTCGGTAGGATCTAAGTTG
>JASFBB010000039.1:0-37383 GCA_036172345.1 Anaerolineae bacterium | reverse complement strand
CAAAGTCCCAAGCATACGCCGCGATCGCACCATCCGGATCGTACGAGCCACTCCCATCAAAGGTGAGCACCTCACCCACCAGCCCACCCGCCGGCCCGATGATCTGTGCCACTGGTGGCTGGCCAGGCGTCGGAGTCGGCTGCGGTGTTGGCGTCGCCGTGGGCTCAGGGGTCGGGGTATCCGTCGGCGGCACAGGCGTCGCCGTGGGAGTATCCGTCGGCAGCGGCGTGGGCGTGGGCTGCTCGACCACCACCTGCCACATCGCCTGCCCGACCAAACCACCACCATCCGTCACCGTCAACACCACAATATACGTGCCCGCCTGCGCATAGGTATGCTGCACCACTTCCCCACTCGCACCCGTCCCATCATCAAAGTCCCAGGCATACGCCGCGATCGCACCATCCGGATCGTACGAGCCGCTCCCATCAAAGGTGAGCACTTCACCTACCAGCCCACCCGCCGGCCCGATGATCTGTGCCACCGGTGGCTGGCCAGGTGTTGCCGTGGGCTCGGGTGTCCAGGTTGCCGTAGGTGTATCCGTCGGCACCGGTGTCCAAGTCGGCGTAGGGGTGGCGCTGGGTATCAGTGTCCCTGTAGGTGTAGGTTCCAGCGTCCAGGTTGCCGTGGGTGTATCCGTCGACACCGGCGTCCAAGTCGGCGTAGGGGTGGCGCTGGGTATCAGCGTCCCTGTGGGTGTAGGCTCCGGCGTCCAGGTTGCCGTGGGTGTATCCGTCGGCACCGGCGTCCAAGTGGCCGTGGGCGTCCACGTCGGAGTGGGGGTTGGGCCAGGTGTCGGGGTCGATGTGGGGGTCGGCGTCACAGTGGGCGTAGGCGTCGGCGACACGATATCCACGCGCAGCGCAGCAGTTGCCACCATACCCTCACTATCGACCACCAACAGAGTCACTTGGTAAATAGCCGGATTATTATACACATGGTTGACCACAACACCCTCTGCCGTGTTACCATCCCCGAAGTCCCAGCGGTACCAGGTAATTTGCCCATCTGGATCATGCGAGTTCGCCGCACTGAAGGTGAGCAGCTGCCCTACCTGAGCACTAGTGGGGCCGCTGATGATCGCCCGTGGAGGTTGTCCCATGGCGCCGATGTGCACGGTCGTCTGAGCAAACCCCTGCCCACTATCCTTATCTGTGACAGTGACTGTGGCAATATAGGTGCCTGGACTGTTGTAGACGTGGCTGACCACCGCCCCGCTACCTTGCAGGCCATCACCGAAATCCCAGCGATAGTTCAACGTTGCCTGATCGATCGGGCTGGGATCATACGCGGACGCTGAGAGGGTCACCGGTTGTCCCACACGGCCGGAGTAAGGGCCGGCGGCAAACGCAGTGGGCGGCACATTGCGCACATCCACACGAGTGATGGCCAGGTCTGTAGCACCACGATCGTCAGTCACGCGCAGCCCAAGAAGTGTGGAAGCAGGGCCATCTGGGAAAGATGTGCTCAAAAGGGGTCCGCTGCCAATCACGTTGATGGTGCGCCCATCTGTGGTGGTGCCCCACTGATAGAGGACAATGCGCCCGTCTTCATCGCCCGAGGCAGTGCCATCAAGGATCACCTCGGAGCCCTCATCCACGACATAAGGTCCGCCCGGGTTTGCCTTGGGTGGTCTGTTGGCTGGTTGTCCCTGACCTGTGTCGACCCGCTCCCAGCGCAACGTGATCAGAGCATCGCCGGTGCGCTCGTAGTATTCCAGCCGCAGGCGGTGAATGCCTGCACCGAGAGAACGCTCAGCGCGCAACAGACGAGCGCCGCCGTCGCGCCAATCGTCTATCACCAACTGGTCGTCAATCCACAGTCGTGCACCGTCGTCCACACGCACACCGAATCGATAAGTGCCACTCTCAAAACCGATCTGGCGCGTCCAACGCGCTGAGAAGTTGTCGGCCGGCACTCCCGGCCCGGGCGAGCCCTGCCCCCAATTGTAATTAATGTCCAACTCATTGCGCACCAGCACCGGGCTGCCCCCTAAATTGGGATTGGCATAATACTCTGCTTTCCAATCCGGATACGACTCCAGCCGCTCCCACATCAGTTGGATCAGTGCATTGCCGGTCCACTCGAAGTATTCCACACGCAGGTGGTGCGGTCCCTCACTCAATGTAACATCGGCAGCATAGAGGGCCGGCGCGCTTTCATACCACCGGTCGATGATCAAGTTGCCGTCAATCCACAGCCGAACACCGTCGTCCACACGCACATAGAAACGGTAGGTACCGGCAGGGAACCCGATGGTGCGCGTCCAACGTGCTGAGAAGCGATCCGGCGGCACGTTGGGGGCAGGAGAGCCGGCACCCCAGTCAAAGTTTATGGCCGGATCGTTGCGCACCAGAACGGGTGAACCGCTCAATGCAGGATTGTTAAAATACTCCCCGCGCCAGTCAGTGACGACAGAAGGCGTAGGAGGTGGTGGAGGCACTACGGTGGGCAAAGGCAGGGGAGGAGTTGGTTGCTGCGGAGGTGGAGGAGGTGCTACCACCGGTACACCACCCACATTTTCGGCTGTCACATATTGCCCAGCCACCCAGCCACGTTCACCAGGAACACCGGGGAAGGCGATCTGCCACCAGCTCCCTTCGGCATTGCGACCGGTTACCGGAGCTGTTTGACCTGTTGTCAACAGCCCCAGAGAAGGGTAATTCGTACCTGGACCGCTACGCACATTGAGGTCCGTATTGGCGGTGATTCTTGGGGCGCCTGGCTGTACCGGAGTCGCCGAAGCAGGGGTGGTGATGGTCACTGTTATGGTGGGCGTCAGAGTCGGCGTGGTAGCCACCGTCGGTGTCGGCGTCTCTACAGCCGGCTCTAAATTAAATGAAGCCTGGGCGGTTAATCCACCGCCTACCACTTGGGCGACCACCGTTGCAATGCCAGGAGTGCGCCACTTTGCGTCGCTAGGAATGGTGAACTGAGTGTCAAAGCGACCTCGGGCATCGGTCAGATTACCCGCCATCGCATAGCTAGGCAACGCGGTCTCGCCGGGCGCCAACAGATAGATGAGCACCATGGTCTCTGAGGGCCAGTTATCACCTCGCACAGTGACGGAGGTGCCCGGCGGGCCAGCCGCTGGCTCGACCGTGATAGTGGGCACGCCAGTCGATACCTCGGGGGGTCTTGCTAACCCGATCCGACTCACGATCAAGACAGCCACCAAAACGGCGGCAACCACCACCAACACCCAGACGGTAACCACAGCGACTACAATGAGCTTGTTTTCTTTCAGATACTGGATCAAATCCTGCATTCGCTTTCCCTCCCCGAGCACCCATTATTATCCGCGCTTTTTATTGTAAAGCAAATGATCTGGGCACTTGAATCAGCTGCTGGCACCTTACGCCTTTAAGACGTTGTCTCGCTTGTTTTGGTTCCCTTTGGTTCCCTCGTGCCTTATAAGGGCTCGACCGCTCAGATTGTCCCCATACATCTACCGACAAGGAGCTGACCTCCTCCGGAGCTAGCGGAGGTGTGATTTGTCACTAAGGAGGAACTGAAAAAGGACAACTCGAGTGTTCCGCAACGTCCATATCCGTCACTGTTCAGGGAGGGAGAACATTGTGACATGTTGCACTTGATTCGCCCTGACGCGTGTGGTATGATGCATGCAAGGGATGGAGTTATCTGGCATAACGAACCAGCCGGTTAAGTGTTTTGTACATTTGGCAAATGTATAGGTGACCGATGCGACGAGACACCCATCGGCCGGGCGGTGCCGTTAAGGTCACCTTTATTGTTCCGTCATAACCGTTATAATCGCTCAATACCAAGAAAGGTTTGGAAGGACGATGAGCCTGACCCCTTCGATCAAACGCTTACGTGAGATGAAAGCTTTGAGCAGGCAAGGAGGTGGGCCAGAGCGGGTCGAACGTCAGCACAAAGCAGGTAAGCTCACCGCTTACGAACGGCTGGAGCTTCTTCTAGATGAAGGGTCCTTTCGTGAGATTGACTGCTTCGTGACCCATCGCGTCACCGGATTTGGCATGGAAAAGCACAAACCCCTGGGCGACGGAGTAGTGACAGGATACGGCACCATCGATGGACGGTTGACATTTGTGTTTGCTCAGGATTTCACCGTTATGGGAGGTAGCTTGGGACGCGCCCATGCTGATAAGATCTGCAAAGTGCTGGACTTAGCGGTGAAAAACGGCGCGCCTGTGATTGGTCTGAACGACTCCGGCGGCGCCCGTATTCAGGAAGGAGTGGTAGCGCTGGGGGGATATGGGGATATCTTTCTGCGCAATGTTATGGCCAGCGGTGTCATTCCTCAGATTTCTTGTATTATGGGACCTTGTGCGGGTGGTGCCGTCTACTCTCCAGCTGTGATGGATTTCATTGTTATGGTGAAAGGCTCTAGCTACATGTTTGTCACCGGCCCCGATGTGGTAAGGGCGGTCACAGGGCAGGAGGTCTCATTTGAGGAGCTGGGTGGTGCCTGGATGCATAACACGGAAAGCGGAGTGGCCCACTTTATCGCCGAGAACGAAGAGGATGCTATCTACATTCTACGGCGGCTGATGAGCTTCCTACCCCAAAATAATATGGAAGATCCGCCCGTCATCCCTTGTCGCGATGACCCTCTGCGCACGGATGACAGCTTGAACACTATCGTGCCGGATGACCCTACCCAGCCCTACGATATGAAACGCGTAGTGCATACCGTGGTGGACAACGGGGACTTCTTGGAAGTTATGGAGCATTTCGCCCCTAATCTGATCGTGGGATTCGCACGTCTCAACGGAAGGCCGGTGGGAATCGTCGCCTCGCAGCCCAGCGTTTTGGCTGGCGCCTTGGATAACAACGCTTCAATTAAGGGGGCACGTTTTGTACGCTTTTGCGACGCCTTTAACATCCCGATCATCACTTTTGAGGACGTGCCGGGCTTTCTGCCCGGCTTAGATCAGGAACGGGGAGGCATCATCCGCAACGGTGCCAAGTTGCTATACGCTTATTGTGAGGCCACTGTGCCCAAGATCACAGTAATCACCCGTAAGGCCTACGGAGGTGCTTACATTGTGATCTCCAGTAAGCACATTCGTGGCGATGTCAACCTAGCTTGGCCAAGCGCTGAGATCGCCGTAATGGGTGCAGAAGGTGCCATCAATATTCTGTACCGAAAGGAACTAGCCGAAGCGGATGACCCAGAACATCTGCGTGCCCAACTCATCGAGGAATATCGCACTACTTTTGCCAATCCCTATGTCGCAGCAAGCTGGGGCTACCTAGATGATGTTATCGAACCCAGCCATACCCGTCCACGCTTGATCAATGCCCTGGAGATGCTCCAAAATAAACGGGATCAGAATCCCCCCAAGAAGCACGGCAACATCCCGCTATAGGGGCACGGTATACAATGCTCAGGAAGGTGTTGGTCGCTAATCGCGGCGAAATCGCGGTGCGCATTATGCGTGCTTGCCAGGAGATGGGACTGGCCACGGTGGCAGTTTACTCAGAAGCGGACCGCACCGCACCTCACGTGCGACAGGCACAAGAAGCATATTGCATCGGCCCGGCGCCTGCCATCGAAAGTTATCTGCGTATAGACCGCATCATCGATGTCGCCAAGAAAGCCCAAGTGGATGGCATTCACCCAGGTTATGGTTTCCTGGCCGAGAATCCAGAATTCGCCCAAGCCGTCCTCGACGCCGGGCTCGTCTGGATCGGGCCACCTCCTGCAGCGATGCGCATGATGGGCGATAAAACGGTAGCGCGGAATACGATGGCAGCAGCCGGTATCCCTATCATCCCCGGAGTCCAGGAAACCCTCCATGACGACGACCTGGCAGCAAAATGCGCTGCCATCGGTTTTCCTTTGCTGGTGAAGGCAGCTGCAGGGGGTGGTGGCAAAGGGATGCGCCGGGTAGACACGCCCGAGGAATTGCCAGAAGCACTTCGCCTCGCGCGCAACGAAGCACGTGCCGCTTTTGGCGATGACCGCGTGTACTTGGAGAAAATGTTGGACACCATCCGGCATATTGAATTCCAAATCCTAGCCGACCAGCACGGTAACGTCATCCATCTTGGCGAACGCGAGTGCTCCATACAACGACGCCATCAGAAGTTGATCGAAGAAGCACCCTCGCTTGCCTTGGACGATGACCTACGGAAGCGCATGGGAGAGACGGCAGTGAAGGTGGCCAAACAAGCGGGGTATGTGAGTGCAGGCACGGTTGAATTCCTCCTGGATCAGGATAACCGCTTCTACTTTTTGGAGATGAACACACGATTGCAGGTGGAACACGCGGTGACCGAGATGGTAACCGGCGTCGACATTGTCAAAGAGATGTTGCGCATCGCAGCCGGCCGCAAATTGCGCTACACTCAAGAGGACATCCACATTAACGGATGGTCCATCGAATGTCGAATCCTGGCCGAAGATCCCTATCACAATTTCATGCCTTCCACAGGTGAGATTGTGGGCTTGTGGGAACCGACCGGTCCTGGGGTTCGTCTGGAGAGTGGTATTTATCAAGGGATGCAGATCACCCCATATTACGACTCGTTGATCGCCAAGCTGATCGTCTGGGGTGAGACGCGTGCCGAGGCCATCTTGCGTATGCGCCGCGCGTTGGTGGAGTATCAAATTATGGGGGTAAAGACAACCATCCCGTTCCACATTCAGGTGATGAACAGCACACGTTATCAGGGGGGGCAATTGAATACTCGCTTCTTGGAGGACCATTTTACCATTGAACAAACGGTGCAACCCCACATACCCGAGGTTGCCGCCATTGCAGCCACCTTGTTTGCCCATCAACGCACCCAGCAAGCCGTGCTGCTGCACCAGAACCATCTCAGTCCCTGGAAGATGGCAGCGCGTCGTTCTGCGCTGCGCCAGCCCCTGCGTTGAGCAGATGAGGGGAAGGCTATGAAATACATTGCTACCCTCGAAGACAAGGAGTACGTCATCGAAATCAACCGCGCTGGTGAGGTGACGGTGAATGGCGTGCCCCACGTCGCCGATATGCAAAGCATTGGGCAATCGCACCTGTTCTCTCTCCTGGTGGATGGCCGTTCCTACGATGTCTACATCGACGAGCAAGAGGAGCGCTACTTGCTCGTGATGCAGGAAGGCCTCTTCGAAGTCAAGGTAGAGGATGAACGCACACGTCGTCTGGCCGGGCTGCAGCGGATGCCAGTAGCACCGGTGGGCGAGATTCTCATCAAAGCGCCGATGCCTGGTGTGGTAGTGGATGTACCTGTGGTCGTCGGCCAAGAAGTGGCCGCCGGCGAACGGGTTATCACACTAGAGTCAATGAAGATGCAGAACGAGTTCAAATCGCCGCGTAGCGGTACAGTGCGCAGTGTGCGTGTTAGAGTGGGCGATCGAGTGGAACAGAATCAGATCCTGGTCACGATCAGCTGAGGCAATATATGCGTATCCGCTATGCGTGTGTACCCTGTTCTTTGGGTTGGTTACTGCTCGCCGCCACAGAACGTGGCGTCTGTTCCCTTAAGCTAGGGGACAAAGCGGCCGAGCTGGAAGAGCGGCTGCGTTATGAATTCGCTATGGCAGATTTAGAGCGTGACGAGGTCGCTCTCCATGATCTCGTTATGCCCATCCTAGCCTATCTTGAAGGTCGTTGCGCCCCCCCTGTGTTACCTCTGGATGTGCAAGCTACCCGGTTTCAGAGAGAAGTGTGGCAAGTGCTGCAACGCATTCCCTGCGGCCAAACGTGTACATATGGCCAAGTGGCAGTCGCAATCGGAAGGCCAAACGCTGCTCGAGCAGTGGCCCGAGCTTGTGCCACTAACCCGGTTGCCCTACTTATACCGTGCCACCGCGTAGTGCGCGGTGACGGCGAGCTGGGCGGTTACCGCTGGGGAATACAGCGTAAAGCGGCTCTGTTGCGCCACGAATCAGGATTGCTCACCCGGATTCGATGAAACAGGGAAGCCTCGTTCCCCTCTTACTCAACTGACTCAGTGCGTTGTGCTAGCTCCTGTTCCAATCGCTCCAATGCGGCACGTGCGGCGGCTTGAGCAGCTCGCTGTTTGCTGCTCCCTTTGCCTACACCATACACGCGCTCTCCGAGAAATGCGGCGACAGTGAACACCCGTGCGTGATCGGGCCCTTCCTCCGCCAAGGTGCGATAGGTAGGGGTGATTTGCAAATGGCGCTGGCTGACTTCCTGGAGATGGCTCTTGGCATCTTTCTCCGCTTCGCTGTTTATAATCTGCTCCAGAGCGGGAGTAATCAGGCGCACTAAATAATCGCGCGCTGCTTCTAACCCTTGGTCCAGGCATAAGGCGCCGATCAATGCTTCAAAACAATCACACAGAACAGCCGGACGTTCCCGTCCACCCGATTCCTCCTCCCCACGCCCCAGACGGATGAAACGGGATAGGCCGATTTGTTGTGCCAGTCGGGCCAGCGTCTCTGTGCGCACCAACGCTGCGCGCAGGCGGGTCAGCTCCCCCTCACGCATCTCAGGAAAGTGATGATACAGATACTCTGCCGTGACATAGTCCAACACGGCATCACCGAGGAATTCTAGACGTTGGTTGTCCTCTAAGGCGAAGTCCGGGTTTTCATTAATGTAAGAACGATGGGTCAGCGCGCGAATCAACAATGTACGATCGCGGAACGTCAGACCAAGCACAGCTTCGACATGGTCAAGCTCACTCATAAATCGCCCCCGGCTGCGAGGAATGCAGCACAATGATCTCGGATGCGCGCAACAACCTCCTCCATATCCGCGGTAAGGTGAACAAAGTCGAGTGGATCGGTATCGATGGTGAGCACAGGGCACAAAGTGAAGGTTGCGATCCAGTGCTCATACAATGTGTTCAGCTGTTCCAGATAGCTGGGTGAGATATGCCGTTCAAAGTCACGTCCGCGTAACGCGATGCGTTGCAACAATACGGGCACAGATGCTTTCAGGTAAACGAGCAAGTGCGGCGGCGCCAACAGTTGGCGAAGTACTTCGTACAAGGCAACATAGGTGGCATAATCGCGCGCATCCATATGGCCTTGTTCAGATAGATTGCGCGCGAAGACCTCAGCATCTTCATAAATAGTACGGTCTTGCACAACGGGATGGGGACTGCGCACTAACTCCTGGTGATAACGCACGCGGCGCACCAGAAAGAACACCTGCGAATGGAAGCTCCAGCGGCACATATCCACGTAGAAATCGGGTAGATAGGGATTCTCTGCCGCCGCCTCATAGAAAGGTTGCCAGTTCAATCGCCGCGCCAACAAAGCGGCCAAACTGCTTTTGCCCACCCCGATGTTGCCGGCAATCGCAACGAAGCACTTGCTCATTATCCTTTTTTAACGGTGATGAAAAACCTCGGGGCATTTATGCCCAGCGGCGCATTTTCCCACTGATTCCCCACTAAGTCCTAAAAAGACTAGACGATCACTGTCCATACTCGGTGGCGTAACGCTTGCGCAGTTTTTGCACCAGATCGTCGGGAATGATATCTGGCTCACCTAATTGCTTGGCAATCCACACCGTGTGCGCGACATCTTCCACCATCACCGCCGCCTTGACCGCCGCCTCCGGGGTCGGACCGACGGTAAAGACACCGTGATTCTTGAGCAGGATGGCAGGCGACGAGCCAATATTCTCCACCACGACGCGGCCAATTTCCTCACCACCGATGAGCGCAAAACCACCACATGGGATGGCACCACCGAATTCATCAGCGATGGCGGTCAGATAGACTGGGATCGATTGTCCCACGGCTGCAAACGCCGTGGCGTAGGGCGAGTGGGTATGCACAATCCCAAAAACATCCGGCCGATGGCGATAGATATAGAGGTGAGATGCCGTGTCGGAGGAATATTTCAACTTGCCCTCAACCACCTCTCCATCCAACGTCACAATAACCATATGCTCCGGGCGTAAGTCTTCGTAGCGTATACCGCTTGGTTTAATCACAACGTACCCGGTCTCGGGGTCACGGCCACTCACATTACCGCTTGTCCAGGTCACCAGGCGATATTTGGGCAGTTCTAAATGCAAACGCCAGATTTCTTCGCGCAATTGGTCCAGCACAGTCCTGTCACTCCCTTCCCACTTTCAAGTGAAATGAAACGGATCACCAGACAAGAAAACACGGGGTTGTGGCATCTCAGCCATTTCAGCCTGCACGTACTGCCTCGATGAAAGCCACCATATTCTCGACCGGGACGTCGCTCGGAATGTGATGCGACGGAGCGATGATGAAGCCACCCCCTTGCCCGAGCTCATCCATCAGGCGTCGCGTCTCGTCGCGGATCTGCTGAGGAGTCCCGCGCGGTAATAAGCTCTGAACGCTCATCCCTCCGTAGAAAGCAAGGCGATCACCATACTGGCGCTTCATCTCATACACGTCCATAACATCCGGCTGGAACGGATTGAATACCTGCAAGCCGATCTCGATCAGCTCTGGGAACAGCGATTGTACTTTGCCACACGAATGCAGCATCGCCACTTTGCCTGCTCGCCGAACCACTGCGATCATCTGGGCCAGACGCGGTTTGAGAAAGCGGCGCCACAAGGCTGGACTGAAGAGCAACCCTTGCTGTTGACCCCAGTCGTCACCGAAAAGCACCCCATGGATGTCATAGCGCAGTAGTTCGTCGAGCAGCTCCAGGTTATATGCCAGGATGGCATCGAAGAGCTCCTCGACCCACTCTGGAGCTTCCATCATATCTACCAACAACTCGGCCATACCGCGCAAGCTCCAAGCACGCTCGAACAGAGAGAAACCGATGTTGACAAAGCGAAAACGCGTGGGATGCGCAGCGATGAAAGCGGGCAGCTCGGCGAAGCGACGGGGATCACGCGGGTCGGGGAAGACGTAGCCTTGCAACGAACGTTCTTTCAACAGGTAGCTTTCCGGAATGCCGATGTCCTGATCGATGGTGCGGTTCCACACCACCCCGAAATCCTCGCGGAAGAACCCGGGACGCACCTCAGTGTACAGCGATGGGCGGCGGATTGAGTAACGCACCATATCGTTGTCGATAAACTCATCCAGGTTGGTGGTGCCGTAAAACGCCTCTAGCTTGCGCGCCGCTCCACTCGTAAAGCTGATATAGTAGGGCACTCGGTCCGGCTCGCGATGTTGGACTGCATGAAGCACTCGTGCGATATGTCCTGTATCACCCATCCATCACGCTCTTGGTACAAGGGTAACTGTGTTGAGAAACGCCTCCACAACGGGCCAAGTAGGAATCCCGCTGCGCCCACCAGGCCGTGTTGCTTTCAGAGCGGCAGTCGCTGAAGCGATCTGGATCGCTCGAGCGACTGACTCACCGCGCGCGATGCACGCCGCATAAGCGCCATGGAAGACATCACCGCAACCAGTGGTGTCTACCGCTTCGACGCGATAGGCTGGGAAGTAGCGCACCTCACCCCCCCATTCGGCATACCAGCATCCCTTCTCGCCGACTGTCACCACGCAGCAAGCACGTTCACGCCGTGCCAGGGCACGCACCATATGTGGTGGCTGAGCTTCCCCGGTCATCCGTGCCGCTGTTTGCACATCTACGATCAGGTGATCCACTTGCGGGATCAGCTCGGCCATGGCCGGCGCACGTTCTTGTTCAATGTCCGCCACCACCGGAATGCCATAGCGATGCGCCAGCATAGTGGCATGCAGCCCGCCCTCGCCGGCGGTGTAATCCACGAAGAGCACGCGACATTGTCTGATCAGCTGCTCATCGATCTGCTCCGAAGGCACAGGCATGTAACCCTTAGTGGTATAAAAAATGGTGCGCTCGCCACTGGAACGATCGACGATGACCACAGAATACACAGGACGCGCATCAGGATGCTGTAACACCGGAGTGCAATCCACCCCTTCGCGTTCCAGCGCTTCCAGAGTGAAGCGTGAGAGGGTATCATCCCCCAAGATGGCGAGGTAGGCAGTGCGGGCGCCCAAGCGCGCTGCCGCCACCAAGGCAGTGCCGGTCAGACCGCCTCCCTGACGTTCTTGGCCCTGAATAGGTGTCTTGGTATTAGGGCGCGGAAAGCGCTCCACATACAGTAGGTCGTCCACAGCGACGACCCCAAGCCCCAGGATATCCCACCGCACATTCATAGACCTACGCCGTCGAGCGCCTCACGCGCACTTTTGCCGTCGTGGATGACCGCTTTGAACGCCTGAACTGCTGCTGTGATATTCCGGCCGTCAAAGCCCCAGACGTTGCGCCCAATGGTGGCACCGCGTGCCCCGCTGGCAACCACTTCTGCCATCATTTGCAGGGCTGCTTCAAGTGTGTCAGTGCGTGGACCGCCTGCCGCAACAACGGGCACCGAGCTCTCAGCAACGATCTCGGCATGGGCTCGCATGTCGCCACAATAAGGAACTTTAATCACGTCCACGCCAAGTTCCAAGCCACAGTGCACTGCCCAAGCGATATCCTCCGGCGTGTGGACAATCTCCAATGTCTGGGGATTGCGCGGGTAAATGTGTAATATGACCGGCAACTCAAAACGAGCCGCATCGCGCACCAAGTCGGCGACCACTTTGAGCTGCTGCCCTTCGGTTTTGCCGTGCACAAAGGCAGCGATAGCGATGGCATCGGCACCCAGCCGGATGGCCTCCTCTGGGGTGACCACCAGCTCATAAGCAGTGTCATCAGGACGGCCGGCGATCGCCTGGATGATCAGAGGTATACGGCCAGCATACGGTGTCCACATCGTCGCGGCGATGCCTTTGTGCATCGTGATTGCATCCGGCTGTCCCGCTACGACGGCAGCCAGTGTCTCCTTCATACGGCGCAGTCCGCGCGGCAACCCGTCACCGTATCCGATAAAGTGATCGACTGCGATGGAACACAGCCGCCCCGATGGATGGGAAAAGATGCGATTGAGACGTACAAGTTTTCCAACGTTCATGGTCCCTTTGTCCTATTCGCTATTGTCGTCAAGTGCATTTAAGCAATCTCTAGTAATATGGCCGGAGACTTTATTCTGTGAGAGGTCAAGCCCTACCGGTTGAGAGATCACCGCGGCCTCCAAGCGAGGGCACGACGCCCAGATGGGAGCTCAGAAGGTATACTCATTATAATACGGGTGTGCTATGGAGTCAATGAAATGTAATGTAAGGAGGGTGCGTTTCAATTTGAGGGCAAGCATCCAAGAAGCTCGAAAACTGAAGTCGCACCTGGCTGGTGTACCGTCACGCGTCCTCCTGCGAGGACGCCGTTGCCCTCGTCCGCGCAGGTAGACGGGCGGCTATAGGCCTTAGAGGCGATTCTAACCGCCATATTCCTCCTTCACCGCATCCATATGCAGCGCAACTCCGAAGTGCGCAAGCTCGCGTGCCAGCTGAAGTGGACTCACCTTCAGGAACGTTGCGCAGCTCAGATAGGTGAGCAGCCCGCCTATACCGACACTCACCACAATTATCGTGATAGCAGTGTCCGTTTTGTCGATCACTCGATGCACAACCAACATCGTGATCGCCATTAGAGATGTGGCAAGGGTTAGCCGTGCCAGCGTGTCCAACAGCCGGCGGCCATATATGCTACCAATACACCGTCGCAGAATCAGCAACAACACCACTACCTCGCCCGACACTGCCAGCGAGTTTGCCAGCGCCAGCCCCCCATGTCCCAACGATGTCATTAGCAAGATGCCCAGCAAGACGTTGAACGCTGCCGACCCAGCCGCGGCAAGTAAAGGGGTGATGGTATCCTGGCGCGCAAAGAATGCGCGCGCCACTAATTCCAGGCAGACGTGGGCAACCAGCCCGAGCGCGTAGAAACGCAGGGCGATATATACCGCTTCGGTGGCAGCAGCATCGAACGCACCACGCTGGTAAAGCAGTTGTAGCAGTGGCTGACCCAGCACGATTAGAACACACGCAGCCGGTAGCGCCAGCGCGAGCACCAGACGCAAGGCGCCAACTAACGTATCGCGCAAACCTTGCAGGTCACTGCGTACTGCCATGTCGGCCAAGGTGGGGAGCGCCACCAGACCGAACGCGGTGCCGATCATTGTCTCGGGGACCTGCATCGCGTCCCAGCCCCATTCAAGCGCGCTGACGCTGCCAGCGCTCAAACGCGAGGCAAGATTCGTGGTCGCCAGCATCGTTAGATGGAAAACCCCCAGATCGAGCACCCGTGGCCCGAAGAGCACCACCACCCGCCGCACTGCCGCCACGTGCACGTCCAAAACAGGCCACCAGCGGAAGTGATAATGTAACAGTGCCGGTATCTTCACCATCAGGTGCATGCACGCACCGACGACCGCGCCAACGGCCAGGCCACGGATGCCCCACAAGGGCACAAGCCAGACAGCGCCCGCTATCGTGCCCAATGGATACACTACAGGTGCCAGCGCAGGCAGCCAGAAATGTTTGAAACCATGCAACACACCGGTCTGCACCGAACTGACACTGAAGATCACCGTGGAAAGCAAAACCAGCCGCATCAGCGCGGCCGTCTCCTCCTGCAATTGCGCTGTGAAACCAGGGGCGATAATGATGCGCACAAGCCACGGAGCGAGGAATGCTATTGGGATCGCTATGGCAACGGTTGCCAGAATTGCCAAATTGGTGAAGGCACTGGCGAGCCGCCAGGCACTCGCAACCCCTTCTGTGGTCAAGAGTTGGACAAAGACAGGGATAAAAGCGGTTGTCAGCGCTCCACCCGCTACGACGGTGAACAAGAGGTCGGGTAACTTGAATGCGGCATAATAAGCGTCCAATTCAGCGCTCAAGCCGAACTGACGCGCAATCAGCACATTGCGCAGCAGCCCCATCCCGGCTGCCAAGGCAAACGAGCCACCTACCCACACAGCATTGCGCACTAAGTGGCTTTGGTGCGTTGGTGTGTTGGTCGATGTACTCACGAGTGCTCACGGTGAAGAGGATACATCGGCATTAGAAGCGAGCGCCGCGACAGCTTCCCCATAGTTGGGATTCAGTGCAAGAGCGCGTTGCCAATTTTGGCGTGCTTCTTCTTGGCGTCCCAGTGCTGCCAAGCCCAGGCCTTTGTAGTAGTACACCTCTTCGATCTCTCCCGCCGTAGCGATCGTGGCATCTGCGAGAGCCAACAGCTCGTCGTAGCGGCCTGTCTCATAGTACGCGCGGAAGGGCGCAAACTGATACCACAGCATACGCCACGGCAACCCGATCACGCGCGCACGATCGAAAGCGGCCGCTGCTTGCTCATAGTCGCCCAGAGCGACCAGAGCGCTGCCCAGGTTGAAATGCGCAAACGGATCCTCCGGACGGCTTGCAATCTCGGCCTGGGCACGTGCCAGGGCGCGTTCCCACATCACACGATCGTCCATTTCCTCAGCCAGAATGCTTGTCACAATCGGGGCCGACTCTTCGGTAAAAAGTAGTAGATACGTCCGATTGAAGACAACCCATAAAGTGTCTATTTCAACATATGAGAGCTGAATCCCTTGGTATGGTGCATCCGCCTTGACGCCGGTGCTCACGTAAGAATCGAACGCTATCCAGATTTGCCGCGCATTGTCATAGCCGGTCAACAACCGATAATGTCCCATACCGTTATTTGGTTCCAGCTCGAGCCACGTCTCAACCATCACCGGCAGCCCATTGCTCAGCAGGAGACGCAGACGTTCCGCATCGCCGTTAACACGCACCAGCGCGTGGAGCCCCTGCTGCGTAGCGAAAGCAGCCATCTCGTGGGGGCTGACGTTCTTGTCATCCCAGTTCGGCTTGAGCGCAGCGGCAACCTCCGCCTGGGTGAGAGTGATGCCAAAATAGCTCAAGTACATAGCCAAGGTTGCTGGCCCACAGTTGTTCCATTTCTGCCATATATGGGTGATACCGCTCAACTGCACAGAGGGTGCTGCCGACAAATAAGGGCGTGGTTGGTCGGTAACTGTAAGGGGCACCCCCTCCGCAGGTTGGGTGGCGGTGGGAGATGGAGTCGCCATCATGACATTCGCATGCCTAAAGGTCGGTTGCGCCGACAGCAGGTTGATCATCCAAGCATCCACCACTGTTGGCGTGACAGTCGCGCGCGCAATGAAGACATCGGGGGATATCTCTCCATCTACCTTCTGGGCATTCCTGGCAGCGACATTGTTTGTGGGATACACCACCGTTGCTGGAGCTGGCCGCGTTGCCGAAGCAACAAGGGTGGTCGGCAATGGCGTGGGGACAAGGGGGACTGGAGGAGGGCGTAGCCTGGACACCAGCTCCAGGCGCAGGCGCAACAGCAGCTCACGCGTCCCCCCGTACCGTATGCTGCCCGACACTAGTAGCGTTGCGCACAACCCCAAAACCAACCACGTGAACACCATCGCCATCCACATTCTACATCCCTTCATAACCGATCTTCCCTATTCCGCTCGCACATAAAACGAAAAAGCGGCAACTCCATTTCTGGGAAGTTGCCGCAGCGGGAGCGACGGGATTCGAACCCGCGATCTTCGGCTTGACAGGCCGACATGTTAACCGCTACACTACGCCCCCTCAGCAATCCATCCTTTCCAAATCTCATTAAGATTTTAGCCCAAAGAGACTCACTTGTCAAATCTAAGCCCCAAAACGGGCAAAACCGGCTATGTTAACCCCCATCAATATACATTTAATAATGGCTTAATGGATCTCCAAGACAGGTTCCGCGGTTGCCCTCTCGGCCTTGCCGTCGGGGATGCCATCGGCACCACAGTGGAGTTTCGGTCAGGGGCAGCTTCACGCCACTTACCGACATGGTTGGCGGCGGACCCTTTCACCTTCAGCCAGGCCAGTGGACGGATGACACCTCGATGGCGCTCTACCTGGCAACCAGCCTTGTCGAGAGAAACGGCTTCGATCGACCATCCCCTTCTGACAGCATATGCCCAGCGTGCTATAATCCACTCCGTTGAAACTTGCTATAGCTTATCGTGAGGGATAACACTATGCAAGTGTTGATCACAGGTGCCACCGGGTTTGTGGGAGCTAACTTAGCGCGTGCACTGGTGGAGCGTGGCGAGCGCGTGCGTGTCCTATGCCGCCCTACCTCGCGCCTGGACACTCTCGAGGACCTGCCTGTAGAACGTGTTATCGGGGACATCCTCGATTCTGCTTCGTTGCGCGCAGCGATGCAGAGTTGTGCATTGGTGTTTCATGTGGCCGCAGTGGCACAATACTGGCGCAATCATGCCGAGTGGGTGTATCGCATCAACGTCGCGGGAACACGCAATGTGGTACAAGCCGCCCTACAATGCGGCGTGGAGCGCCTGGTATACACCAGCTCGTCCGCGGCCATCGGCCCGGCTCCGCGCCCCGATGCGCCGGTGGATGAAACACAACATCTGCCTGAGTCGCTTCGCTGGTTCGTCTACGGCCACAGCAAGTATCTGGCTGAGCAAGAGGTGCAGCGCGGAGTGGAACAGGGTCTCTCCGCCGTGATCGTTAACCCGACCATTGTACTTGGCCCAGGCGATCTGAACTTCGTCTCAGGCAGTGCCATCCGCGCGGCGGTGCGTGGGCAGCTGCGTATCCTACCACCAGGAGGCAGCAACTTGGTCCACGTACAAGACGTGGTAGCCGGGCATATCGCCGCCGCTGAGCGTGGTCGCACTGGCGAGCGTTACATCCTGGGCGGCGAAAACCTCACCCATCGCCGCGCAGCGGAGATCATCGCCGAGGTCACCGGCGCACCGCCGCCGCTGCTGACTCTGCCCGTGTGGTCTCTGCCCGCTGTGGCACGCCTGATCGATGCCTTCAACGCCCTGACACGCACGCGTGATCCTTTAGTCACTGGTGACCAGGTGCGTTTGGGCGCTAAATACTTCTATTACAATTGTTCTAAGGCGATCCGCGAGCTGGGATTGCCTCAGACTCCTTTCCGCCAGGCAGTGGCAGATGCCTGGCATTGGTACCGTGCCCATAAGATGTTGTAAGGCCCATCACACTCTGTCACACGTGGGAGAATACGAGCTCATCGCCCACTGGCAGGTGTGGTGCGCGTTGATTGGGACGTCGCTCGCATCCATCCGTTAAGTGAGATCAGAAGAGCAAAACGCATGAAAAGCGCGAAAAAAGAGGTTTTCGCGCTTTTCGTGATCCGGGTCCTCTTTATTCGAGGATCATCCCCAATTCGCCAGCGCGAACTCCCAGTTCAGCAGCTTATCGATAACAGCGTTGACATAATCTGCACGCCGATTCTGATAGTCCAGATAATAGGCGTGCTCCCACACGTCGATGGTGAGCAGCGGTTTCATCCCTGATACCAATGGCGTCTCCGCATTGCCCGTCTTGACAATCTTCAGTGTATCCCCGTCGCGCACCAACCATGCCCAGCCGCTGCCAAATTGGGTCACCGCTGCATTGGCGAACTCTTGCTTGAACTTCTCCATATCTCCGAATGCCGCCTGAATAACTTGCTTCAGAGCTGCCGGTGGCTCACCACCACCATTGGGTCGCAAGCTGTTCCAGTAGAAAGTATGGTTCCAGGTCTGTGCGGCGTTGTTGAAGACAGCCACTTTGTCTGGCTTGCCCGCCACCGCACGGATGAGTTCCTCCAAGCTCAGGTCGGTGAGCTCGGTGCCCGCAATCAGCTTGTTCATGTTGTCCAGATACGCGCGATGATGCTTGCCATAGTGAAAGCCGATAGTAGTGGCGGAGATGATCGGCTCCAGTGCGCTTTCGGCATACGGTAAGGGGGGCAATACATGGACACTGCTCTGGTTACTCATCGATTCCTCCTTTTTTACTCCTAACAGTCAGTAGAAAGTGATGTCCTAAGAGCGTTTAAACTGTCCCGAATCACTGTGGAACAACTTGACCAGCTTAGTCACCATTATAAATATAACCCCGTTTTTGCCCAAATCGCCAAAATCCCGATTGGTAGCTCAGCAGGTGTCCTCACTCTTAGACACCCCTGCAGCCTTATCCGACGAGAGTTATCGCGATCCCCAGAGCGATATGATTGTTCCTGCTGCCCTACGTAACGCTCTCATATTGAGTGATCACACAAAGTTGACGGGATTGACCTTTGCGATTATTATCCAATTTGGATTTCCCTTTACAGGAGCGAAATGGCAATGGAACAGATCGAGCTGAGTGCAGCTCTGCGCACACATTTTGGCAAACAAGTGCGACAGCTCAGGGCGCAAGGTTGGGTGCCGGCCGTCGTATATGGCAGTCACTATCCCACCACTCCGATTCAGGTTGAAGCAAAAGCGTTGCAAAAGACACTCGCCCAAGCGGGTGGGAGCAAGCTGATCAACCTGCAAATCGCCGACCGTGAACCTGTCTCCGTGCTGACGCGCGAAGTGCAGCGCGATTTGCTGCACCATCACATCATTCACGTCGACTTCCAACAGGTGGTTATGACCGAAAAGATCACCGCAGAAGTACCGCTGCACTTGACCGGTGAAGCGCCGGCGGTGAAGGATCTCGGAGGCATTTTGGTATATGGCATTGACTATGTCGAGGTGCACTGCTTCCCGGCTGATCTGCCGGCGGCGATCGAAGTGGATCTGAGCGTGCTGAGGCGCATCCACGACGTCATCACCGTCAGCGACCTGAAGCTGCCGAAAGCGATCACCGTGTTGACGGAACCCGAGACCATGATCGCGCGCATCGAGGCACCGCGCATTGCGGAGGTGGTAGAAGAAGCAGTTGAGGAGGCGCCAACCGAAGAACCTGAGCTCGTCCGACGACGACTGGAGCGTGAGGAAGAAGAGGAGGCATAGCGTTTGCCCAGGATATGACCTAGGGGGGCTCGCTTCGCATCGGCAGAAGCACCAGACGATCCTCCTCTACATCGATTCGCACCAAGGCGCCTGGTGCGGGATCCTGGCGCAGAATCCAGTCTGCCAGCGGTTCTCGGATATAACGTTCGATGATGCGCCGCAACGGCCGAGCACCCCATTCGGGCTGATCGTTTTGCCGCAATAACCATGAGCGCGCCATCTCGGTGACTTCTAACGTGATGGCGCGCTCTGCTGCTAAGGCAATCTCCTTTTTGAGCAGCAAATCCAGGACCGCACGCAAAGCTGTCTCGTCCAAGCGATTGAAGAACACAATCTCGGTGAAGCGGTTGAGAAACTCTGGCCGAAAGTGGCGTTTCAGCTCCTCCTGGACGGCTTCGCGCGCGACCGCAATCGGAAGCTGGGAATCAGATAGGTACTGACTACCGATGTTGCTGGTGAGAATGATCACCGCCTCGGCAAAGCTGACCGTGCGTCCCTTGCCATCGGTCAGCCGTCCCTCTTCCATGACTTGTAACAACACATCCAAGACGCGCGGATGGGCTTTCTCTGCCTCGTCGAACAGCACCACCGCATAAGGCATCCTGGCCATCCTCTCGGTCAGCCGACCACCTTCCTCGTAGCCCACGTAGCCGGGTGGTGCACCGATCAAGCGACTCACCGCATTCTCGTCCTGAAACTCGGTCATATCGAGCACGATCATAGCCTCCTCACTGCCAAACAGGAACTCCGCCAACGCTTTGGCCAATTCAGTTTTGCCCACCCCAGTGGGACCCAGAAAGAAGAAAGAGCCAACCGGGCGGCGTGGGTCTTTCAGGCCGGCACGCGCCATCCTTACGGCACGACTTACTGCTAACACCGCTTCATCCTGCCCGATGATGCGTTCCCGTAAATGCTCCACCATATTGGCGTAGCGGGCACGCTCATCGGCGCCGAGCCGCCTGACCGGTATGCCGGTCAGCTGGCTGACCATAAGCATAACATCTTCGGCATCCACCGTGTCGTCCCTGGCCGAGTGCGGCTGCCAGCTCGCGCCAGAATGCAGCCCCATATGGAGCATCGCACACGTACGATGCAACAGCTGCACGGCGCTGGCCGGCAGCGAGGTATCGGTCAAATAGCGCCCGGCCAGTTTGGCAGCTTCCTTCAAACTCTCATCGGCGAGGTGCACTCCGTAATCCGCAGCGATGCGCGGCCGGATGACATCCAAAATGGCGACTGTCTCTTCCAACGTGGTGGGCTCGACGCGCAGCACATGCGCATGTTCACTGAGCACCGCGTTAGGCTGCAAACGCTCCGTGTATTCGACCTCCGTAGCGCTGCCAATGACAGCGATTTCGTCGTCGAGAAACGCTTTTTGCAGCTCCTTGCCTGCCGCTTCTGGGAAGTCGCTGCGCAATCCTCCGAAGAAGCGTGCGATGTGCGGCACAAACAGGATCCCCCCTTTGGCACGCCGCAACCCACTCTGCACGGCGGTCAGGGCGTTGTCGAGCAATGCCTGTTCGTTGATCACGACCAAGCTTTTCAGCCCGGATGGACCCTTGTCCTCCGCCATCAGAAGTGCCAAGCTGTAGGCGAGCGAGCGTTTCCCCACTCCCGTTGCACCAACCAGTATCACGTGACGATCGGTTCTCAGGGTGAGCAAGCCGACCAGATCGCGCAGCAAGCGCTCGCGGAAGTACACTGGCGTGATTTCCCCTTGCTTTGCCAACGCGACATAGTCCGTCGTAGTAGTATCACGCGCAATGCTGAAAGTTACGAGCATCTCCTGAGCCGCACGGGGTGTGATCCCATAGTTTTCGAGCAAACGCGCCACCGCGACGCGCCGATCGGTCATGCCCACCAATACGTGTTCCGTCCCGATGTACACTTCCTCACGGGCGCGCGCCAGGGTGAGCGCCTCGTCCAGCACAATCAGGAGCCCATCTGACAAAGAAACGCGGCGGCTGTCATCCGCCACCCAGTCGAACTCCACATCCGGCGCGGCACGTCCGCGGGCAAGCGAGGTGACCTCCTCCACAAAACGCTCCCAGCGATAGCCACGCCCCGCAATCAGCTGCTGTAACACCCTGTAAGCGTTCGCCTGCGGGCTTTCAACAAAAGTGAGGAGCAGAATCTCCGGGGTCAAGACCCCATGGCCGAGCACGCCCATTCGCGCCGCAGCCGCGTTGAGTACGGGCGCTAATTCTTTGCTCACCAGCTTAGGGTTGAGCGTGCCACGCGAGCGTGTCCCATCTGCCATCTAAGCAAGCATACCCCCTGTTATCACGCGATGAAATCCCCCTGATGATAAGCCACGCCCGGTTCCGATGATCATGCGCTCAGGAAAAGGGGCGTTGTGTCGTGATGCCCGAGAATACGTGGTAGAATGTCACACAGGTCGGGCACCACCGGTAGATCACACAAACGATCCAACGGTATCCAACGCAATTCTCCTGCCTGCCCCGAGGTCACTTCATCAGGAGGTGGATAGCCAACAAAGATGAACACCAATGCCCCCGGTCCGTCATCGTGTTTACGTCCCTCGCCATCTCGATCCAGCTGGGCGTGAGCGATGCTAAGAATGGCACGTAATTGCAACGTCTCAACATGCAAACCGGCTTCTTCCTCCACCTCTCAGAGCGCTGCAGAGAGGACATCCTCGCCGCGTTCCATATGCCCGCCAACACCGTTGAACAAGCCGGGGAACAGACGCGCACCGGCATGGCGTCGAATGAGGAGCACCTCATCCCCCCTGATCAGGAAAACTAGGGTGCGTGGATACACTGTGTAGCACTCACCCATTATGGCCCTCCTGCCAAGTCGTGTATACTTAATCTACCAGCTGAGCACGGGTGTATTTCAATTGGGGGTGAATGGAAGCGGCGGTTCCAGAGCAGCAACGGTTATCCGAGTCGCGACTGTCAGGGAACAGTTGGAGTCGCTTGCTCACGCGCGCGGCTCGGTTTGAACCCTGCTTCTTTCCCCAAAATGAAATGTACCCGCTGAGCACGTATTTTAGCACGGCGATTTGCGGAGCAACAGAATTGAGCATCCTCAACCCAGAACAACAAGCGCTTCTCTTGAGCCCCCGCGTCAAGGTGTTCCTGCAAGGGCCACCTGGCAGCGGCAAGACCACATTGGCGGTCGAGCGGCTGCGCCATCTGGTACGCTATGGCATGCCGACGACGGCCATTCTAGTATTGTTGCCGCAGCGGTTGCTTGCCACACCCTACTACCGGGCATTGCGTGACCCTACATTGGGCCCGGCCGGCGCAGTGGACATTTTGACATTCGACGGCCTGGCCCGCCGTGTCATCCGTTTATTCTGGCCATTGATCAGCGAACGCGCCGGCTTCGCCCATCCCACCCATCCCCCCGTCTTCCTCACTGTGGAGACGGCACAATATCTCATGGATCACATCGTCGCTCCCTTGATTGAGCGAGAACACTACTTCGAAGCGATCACCATTGAGCGCAGCCACTTATTGAGCCAATTACTCGACAACTTGAACAAAGCGGCTTTGACCGGCATCCCCTTGTCCGAAGTCGCGGAACGACTCAAGGGAGCGTGGACGGGAGAAGCAGCGCACCGACGCGCGTTCGACCAAGTCGGCGATTGCATTCAGAGATTTCGACAATACTGTCTGGCGCATAACTTGCTCGACTTCTCGCTCCAGATAGACACATTTGTGCAGCACCTATATCCACAGCCGGCGGTGCAAGCGTATCTCTTTGAGCGTTATCGTCATCTGATCGCAGACAACTTGGAAGAGGATACGCCGGTTATGCATGATCTGTTGAGCGAATGGGTAGGCCACTGCGAATCCGCCTTCATCGTGTATGATGGATCGGGAGGTCATCGCATCTTCCTGGGTGCGGATCCGCTCAGTGCCGCACGTCTGGCCGACGTCTGCGAACATCGCTGGGAGATTTCGCGCCCATTGGTCGCACCGCCAGATGTGCTTCACCTCGCTTACCATATCGGACTGAGTTTAAGCCGAAACAACGCTCGCGCCTTATTGCACCAGATGAACGAGCAGATGGCTCCCGACTTCCGGCGCATTCTGCATACTCCGGGCGAGCAAGTATGTCGTTTCCACCCTCAGATGCTCGACTGGGTGGTGGAGCAGATTGAGCACTTGATCCGAAGAGAGGGGGTGCCGCCTGGCGAAATCGTTGTGTTGGCCCCCTTTGTGAGTGACGCCTTACGTTTTTCACTATTGGACAGGTTGGCCGCACGTCAGATCCCTGCCCGTTCCCATCGTCCCTCACGCGCCTTGTGGGATGAGCCGGCAGCGCGTTGCATGTTGACGCTGACCCAGTTAGCATATCCCCACTGGCAGATACAACCACCCAAATTCGATGTAGTGTTGGCATTGATGCAAGCCATCGCCGGGCTGGACTTGGTGCGCGCCTGGCTGCTGACCGAGGTGGTCTACCGACCTAGTCAAACCCCGTGGCTGAGCTCCTTTCATAACATTCAAGGTGACATGCGCGAGCGCATCACCCCTTCGATTGGCGAACGCTACGAGAAGTTGCGCGAATGGATGCTGGACTATCAGCACACCTGTCCTGAGGGCGAGGAAGCGGTGGACCACTTTCTAGGACGCCTGTTCGGCGAAATTCTTTCACATTATGGATTCGGCTTTCACCCCTACGTTGCCATCCCACCCTCCGCTCCTGGTGCTTCGCATGCGCTAGACAACCCGCGCATCGCCGCCCAACTGATCGAATCGGCGCGCAAATTCCGCCAAGCCCTCGAGATGGTGCCCGGCCTATCTGACGAGCGCCCACTGGGTGCACGCTTCATCCAAATGGTCCAACGTCGACTGTTGGCAGCCACCTACTTGCCAGATGAGCGAGGCAGCTCACAAGAAGTTGTGTTACTTACCCCGGCCTATAGCTTCTTGATGACTAATCGATTCGTAGATTATCAATTCTGGCTGGACATCGGCAGCACAGGTTGGTGGGAGCGCATTCATCAGCCGCTCACCCATCCCCATGTGTTACGGCGGGATTGGGAAGTGGGGCGGCCATGGAATGACGAAGACGAGTTCAACGCGCGCCAGGAGGCATTATATCGCTTGGTGATGGGGTTGGCCTATCGCTGTCGTCGTGGCATCTACGTGGGCATCAGTGACCTCAGCGAGCAAGGCTATGAGCAGCAGGGCCCCCTCCTGCGAGCGATCCAGGCTGCATTACGGAGGGTGCGGTAGATGGTCTTCATCCCACGCCCACATCAACTGGAGCTGGTGGAAGACTACCTGGCGCGCGGCGGCAAGATGGCCATCAGCGCCGTGCCGGGCAGCGGCAAGACGCATACCCTGTCCTATCTGGCCGCCCAGCTGGTGGCCAACAAGATCGCCGAAGACCAAGAAGTACTGATCGTCACGCTGGTCAACTCGGCGGTGGACAATTTCCGGCTGCGCATTGCCAGCTTCATCAAGGAGATGAACCTGCTGCCGGGCATGGGATACCGCGTGCGCACACTCCATGGCCTGGCACACGATATCGTGCGCCAGCGCCCCGGATTGGTCGGACTCTCAGAGGATTTCGTCATCGTGGACGAGGGCGAAGCGGCACGCATCCTGGAGGAGACCGTGCAAGACTGGTGCCATGCCAATCCCGACTTCCCCGAGTATTACCTGACGCGCGAAGAAATGAGCGCGAAAAGCCGGAGATGGGTCTTGAAGGGAAAATGGCCAGAGCTGATGCGCGATGTCGCCCGCGCGTTTATCAGGCGCGCCAAAGATCAGCGAGTGACCGTCGAGCAGTTGCACGCATATCTGGCCGCCACACCTGTGGCGCTCCCCCTCGCCCGCATGGGTGCCGACATTTATGCTGACTACCAATATAGGCTAGCTGCGCGCGGCGGGGTGGATTTCGATGATCTGATCCGCCTGGCCCATCATATCCTCACGATAGACCAGGACTTTCTGGCGCGTCTACGCCGCCAATGGCCCTATGTATTAGAAGACGAAGCCCAGGACAGCAGCCGCTCCCAAGAGGACATCCTGCGCCTGCTGGCCGATCATCCCGGGGGTGGATGGGTGCGCGTAGGTGATCCGAATCAGTCGATCTATTACACCTTCACCAATGCCAGTCCCCAGTACCTGCGCAACTTTATGCGCGAGCCGGACGTGCGTTGTTGGGAACTGCCCAATTCTGGCCGTTCCCAGCCGTCCGTCATCCGCCTGGCCAATGCGTTGATCGCATGGACGCAGCAGGCACACCCGATCACCGCATTGCGCGACGCGCTGATGCCCCCCTTCATAGAACCCTCGCCACCGGGCGATCCGCAGCCCAATCCGCCGGATGCACCGGCGCTTGTGCGCCTGGTCAGCCACGCCTACACGCCGGAATATGAGATTCGTGAGGTCGTCAAATCAGTGCGTCAGTGGCTTGCTCGTTCTGATGCATATCCCAATGCGACCGTAGCCGTGCTGGTGCCCAGCAATCGACGCGGCGCCCAGATGGCGGATGCACTGCGCCAGGCGGGTGTGAAGACCGTCGAGCTGCTGGACAATCCGCCGGCCACCCGTTCTGCCGCCGAGATATTGGGCCATGTGCTGCGTCACCTCAGCAAACCAGCCGAGAGCCCTCACCTGAGGAAGATGTTTGAGGATTGGCAAGGCACACATGCCGATACACCCATCCCCCCTGAACATGGGCGCGCCATCAGCGCCTGGCTGGAGCGCCTGCACCACCTCGAAGGATACCTCTGGCCGATGGATGGGAACACCAGCGAGGAAGGTCTTCCAAAAGAAGTGAGAGACCACGCTTATGCGATGCGCCTGCTGGCAGAATTCCGCGAACGTGCGCGACGCTGGCAAGCTGCTACCGTGTTGCCGGTGGACCAGCTATTGCTGATGGTGGCAAACGACCTGTTCACCGAACCGGCTGATCTGGCGTTAGCGCATAAGCTGGCGATCGAACTGCACACCCATCAAGTACTGAACCCCGATTGGCGATTGAATGAGCTGGCAAGTGAACTGGAAGCGATCGCGCGCAACGAGCGCCGTTTTATGGGATTCAGCGAAACCGCCTATGAGCCGCGCCCCGGCGAGGTGACGGTTGCCACGATGCACCGCGCCAAGGGCCTGGAGTGGGATCGCGTTTACCTGACCTCAGTAAACGATTATGATTTCCCCTCGGCTCAACCGGAAGAGGCCTATATAGCGGAACCATGGTTCATCCGTGACCGCCTTAACCTGCAAGCTGAGGCGCTGGAGCAGCTGCGCGTCCTGTATGAAGGAGTGCCATCGGAATATGCAGAGGGTGTAGCCACTCAACAAGCACGATTGGACTATGCCGCCGAGCGGTTGCGCCTGTTCTACGTCGGGATCACCCGTGCGCGCCGCGAGCTGATCATCACCTGGAACGCGGGACGCACGCTTGAGAACGTGACCGACTACCAGCCTAAAGGACAAGCGCTGCCCTTCGCCGCCTTGGTACGCTGGTGGGAGGAAGAACACAACAATTAATCAATTAATGTGAAACGTGGTTACCGAGAGTGATTGAAATCACTCTGAGGGCCACAGCCGACCGACTGACCGCCGGCACGGGCGGAGTCAAATCGAGCCGCGCGCGTCAGCAAGTGGCCCCCCAACCGCTCCCTCACGGTCGCGGCCCGGATAAGCGTCGTGGCGCGGACAAGCGTCCTCGTAGGGGCACACCTGGCGGCACGTCCGCTAAGCGCGATTTCAATCGCCAACCTTCTAACTGAAAACGACCGCCAGGTTTCACTTTGTTTGCAAATTGTTGAAAATTCTACGCACCTACAATTTGGCCTCATGCGGAGGCTCTGGTACAGTATCCTTATCAGAGCGATACATTTACGCTCTAATCCAGTCGGTCAGGGAATCCCTTATGGACATTGGAACGGTTCGTCAGGTCGATATCGAGAGCGAAATGCGCGTGGCCTACCTGGACTACGCCATGAGCGTTATCGTCGCCCGTGCTCTGCCGGATGCGCGCGATGGGCTTAAACCAGTGCATCGGCGCGCCCTATATGCCATGCACGATATGGGATTGCGCCCCAGTGCTCCCTATAAGAAAAGCGCCCGTATTGTCGGCGAGGTGCTCGGCAAATACCACCCCCACGGCGACGCAGCCGTTTATGAAACGATGGTGCGCATGGCTCAGGATTTCTCCATGCGCTATCCGTTGGTGGACGGACAGGGCAATTTCGGCTCGATCGACGGCGACAGCCCCGCTGCCATGCGTTACACCGAGGCCAGATTGGCACGCATCGCCGAAGAGATGCTGGTGGACATCGACAAGGACACAGTGGATTGGGTGGACAATTTTGACGCCTCGCTGCAAGAGCCCCAAGTGCTTCCGGCACGTCTGCCCAACCTGCTGGTGAACGGTAGCTCTGGCATCGCTGTCGGTATGGCGACCAACATCCCGCCCCACAACCTGGCAGAGATCTGCGACGCAATTGCCTACCTAGTAGATCACTACCAGGATTACGATGACATCGCCGTCGCCGACCTGATGCGCTTCGTGAAAGGACCCGACTTTCCCACAGGTGGGTTGATCCTCGGGCGCGAGGGGATCGAACAGGCATATGGCACCGGTAAGGGCCGCATCGTGATGCGCGCTGTGACGCGCATCGAGGAGATGAAAGGCGGCCGGCATCGCATCGTCATCACCGAGATTCCCTATCAAGTGAACAAAGCGCAGCTGGTGGAGCGCATTGCCGAGCTAGTGCGTGAGGACAAGATCAAGGACATCGCCGACCTGCGCGATGAGAGCGATCGCCATGGTCTCTCCATTGTGATTGAACTCAAGCGCGGAGCATACCCCAACGCCGTGCTCAATCAGCTCTACAAGTATACACCACTTCAGACCACTTTTGGCGTCAACGTGCTGGCATTGGTGGACGGTGAACCGCGTGTCCTGTCACTCAAACGCGCCTTGCAGGTGTATATCGAACACCGAAGGCAAGTGGTCACGCGCCGCTCTGAGTTCGAACTGAACCGCGCGCGTCAGCGGGCGCATGTCCTGGAGGGGCTCTTAGTCGCGTTGGACAATTTAGATCGGATCATCGCGATCATCCGCGAGTCGCCCGATGCCAACGTAGCACGCGATCGGTTGATGGAACAGTTTGCGTTCAGCGAGGTTCAGGCCCAGGCAATCCTGGATATGCAGCTCAGGAGGCTCGCGGCGTTAGAGCGCCAAAAGCTCGAAGAGGAGTATGCCCTAACACAACAGACGATTGCCCACCTCCAAGAGCTATTAGACGATCCGGCCAAGATATTGGGTGTGATCCGACAGGAAGTGCTGGAGCTCAAAGAGAAATATGCCGACGAGCGGCGTACACAAATCATCGTGGACGCTGCAGAAGAGCTTGAAGAAGAGGACCTGGTTGCGCACGAAGAAGTGCTCATCTCAATCACCCGACGTGGCTATGTGAAACGGGTGCCGGTGAACACGTATCGTGCGCAATCCCGCGGAGGTCGTGGCGTCACCGGAATGGTCACACGAGATGAGGACACTGTGCAACTCCTGTTTACCGCCAGCACGCTGGACACCGTCTTATATTTCACCGATCGTGGCAAGGTCTATGCCGAGAAAGTGTACCGTGTGCCCGATTCAAGCCGCACTGGCAAGGGCATCCCATTGATCAACTTGATCAACATCGCGCCGGATGAACGTGTGACGGCAGCCGTGGCGCTGCCTAGGCTCGATGCATCGGGTCATCTCACCATGGTCACCCGACGAGGACGGATCAAACGCACGCCCCTGGCAGAGTTTGCTTTGGTACGTTCCACAGGTCTGATCGCCATCAATCTAGAGGAAGAGGATGAGCTGGGCTGGGTGAAGTGGACGCGTGAGGCAGACGAGCTCATCCTGGCGACCCAGCGCGGCATGGCGTTGCGTATCGCGGTCTCCGATGTGCGCACGATGGGACGCCAAGCGGCCGGTCCCCTTGTCATGCGTCTGGGCGTAGACGATGCTATCGCCGGCGCCGACATCGTGCGTAACGATTGTGACGCGCTGATCGTGACAGCGCACGGCTATGCCAAGCGCACCCCCTTGGCCGAATATACCACCCGGCAGCGTCTCAGCGTCGGGGTACGTGCCCTGAGCCGTGACGCGCTCACCAAGACAGGGCCGATCGTCGGTCTGTGTGTTGTGGATGAACAAGATGAGATCGCGCTGATCTCGGTAGAAGGTATGGTGTTACGCCTGCCGGTCATACAAATCGCACGGCAGGGACGCAACACGCGAGGTACATTGGCAATGCGCCTGCGCGAAGGGGACACGGTCGCTGCCGTGGCCCTGCTGAGATCGCAAGGCGGAGTGGAGACTGCGTAGCGACTCAAGCGCACTGCCCGAGAGAAGAAGCCCTCCTATACCGGCGGGAAGGGCACACAGCGTCGGCCACCGCTGGGAAGCGGAAAACGCCCGGCACGCAGCAGCTGGGTAACGCGCCCCCGAAATGCGGCGATCTCCGGCAGACTGATCAAGCGCGCCAACTGAGTCACCAGAGCGCTTTCTGAGTCACGCAACGCCTTGAGTAGCTGGTGCAAATCCTCCTGAACGTCAGGAGGTAACGGTTGATCGGCAAAGTCCCACAACACCGTGCGCAGTTTGGGTTGGACGTGAAAAGTCAGGCCGTGATCCACCACCCAAATGCGATCGGTGCGGTCGCGGAGAACGTGTCCGGCTTTGCGATCGGCATTGTTAGTGATCACATCGAAGGCGACGATGCGGGCGAAAACCTCGGGCGGCCGTTCGCGCATCGTAAAATAGTGCTCTTCGAAATCGTGCTCGATGAAGAGCTGGACGGCGCCCGGGCCGTAGACGCCATCGCGCAACACTGTCGGCGGGACGAGATGCCAACCCAGCGCCGCGCTGACCAAGAAGGCGGCAACCTCGCGTTGTGCTAAGCTGCCGTGAGGGAAATCCCAAAGCGGACGCTCACCCTGAATCGGCTTATACACGGCGGGCAATTCAGTCTCTTGGTGCTGCACAGTCACCAGGAAGGTGTAATTGGAGCTCCAAGGCATCAGTCCGTGCACCTCGTGCATTGTGCCGTGTTGCAAGAGCTCCAGCACTTGGCGCACGCTCAATACCTGCGGAGCACTTGCTTGCCCGCTACCCAGCGGGAAGTGTGCTTCCAATCCCTGCTCAGTGGACACGCTCACGGCCATTGCTTCTCGGACAGAAGTGACCATCAGGATCGATCGGCTGACCACATATGGAACAGATAGGGCGTCCGCGGCTGATCACCTCTTTGATTTGGCGGCTGAGGGCTTTCATCTGCGCGCGCGAGGCCCAAATACGCGCCACCCGTGCCCCCTTTTCTGCTCCTTCCTCCACCATCAGCTCTTGCAGGACGAGCACCAAGGCATCTTCGGAGCGATCATATCCCATCCCCATCTGTCCAACCACAAACACTATCTCGAAAGGCTCACGCAACATCAAGTCGGAGCTGAGCGGCTCTTCCAGCTTGGATATCTCACGTGGGAAACGCTGGGCGAGTTCCTCGAGCATACGGTCGATGCTCAGTGCTAGCACAGCCGCCTGTTGTTTCTCGATTTTGAAGGTGAAGGTGGAATTGCCCTCACTGGCTTGTAATAGAAAAACGCGCTCTCCAGGCCGGCCAAGTGCATCTACCGTGATGCGCGAGGAATGGATGTCCGTCACCCTATTAGCCATCTCGAACCCCTTCATTACAGTATCTAATCCCGCTTGTCTTTTGGCCTGACTACTTTCCCTCCATCATAACACAGGGCGTGGCACAGTGCTAGGGGCAGTACGGCGCAACCACCACTTCCGCAGTTCTACTGCCCAAAAGACCACCGTGCTCAGTACCAGGCTGATCAACAAATCTTCCAGAGGCAGCGCAACGGTGTGGAAGATCCCCTGCAAAAACGGAACGTACACCACGGCCAATTGCAGGACGAGGGTGAGGAGAACGGCAGCCAGCAGCGCTTTATTCGAGAGCAACCCAATGCTGAACAGCGAATCGCGCTCGGAGCGGAGAGCCAGTGCGTTGCCCATTTGAGACAAAGTCAGTGTGGTGAATACCATCGTTTGCCAGGTCATATGACCGGCATACCATGCCCAGAAGCCCAGCGCCAAGGATGCGAAGCCCATCAACAGCCCCACCCAGATGATGTCGTGGCCCAATCCGCGTGCAAAAATGTGCATTCGAGGCGGATAGGGTGGGCGACGCATCACGTCCCGCTCAGAGGGCTCCACCGTCATAGCCAGCCCAGGTAAGCCGTCCGTGACCAAGTTGATCCACAGGATCTGGAGGGGCAACAGAGGAAGCGGCATACCTAGGAAAGGGGCCAACAACATCACCCATATCTCGCCTGCGTTAGAGGTCATCGTGTACTTGATAAATTTGCGAATGTTGTCAAAGATGGTACGGCCTTCCTCCACAGCGGCTACGATAGTGGCAAAATTGTCGTCCAAGAGCACCATATCGGCAGCTTCTTTGGAAACATCGGTGCCGGTGATACCCATTGCGACCCCGATATCGGCCTTCTTAAGCGCTGGAGCATCGTTGACCCCATCCCCTGTCATCGCCACAATATGATTTCTGCTCTGCAGCGCCTCAACGATCTTAAGCTTGTGTTCCGGCGAGACGCGCGCGTAAACCGGCACTTCCTCGACGATAGCTTTCAGCTCTTCTAATGAAACTTGGTCAAGTTCTTGCCCGGTCAACACACGGCCATCGGAGGCGATGTCCAGCGCACGGGCGATATGCTGTGCGGTCAGAGGGTGATCGCCGGTGATCATCACAGGCCGGATGCCGGCCGTTTTACAGAGATGGACAGCGTCCTTGACCTCAGGGCGTGGCGGATCGATCATCCCGACCAGCCCCACAAAGATCAGGTCACACTCCAGCTCATCCACAGCGCCGTTTTCCGGCAGAGAATTGAGAGGTCGAAATGCGACTCCCAGAACGCGCATCCCATCTTGAGCTAACCGGTCATTCGCTGCTATGATGCGCTGGCGCCACTCCGGACCCAGCGGCTGCACTTTTCCCTCTGCCCACACCTGCTTGGATACTTCCAGCAGGCTATCCACAGCCCCTTTACTGAAAATGATCCAAGGGGTGCTCTCCAATCCATAACGTTGTAGATCGAACGATGCTGGATTATCTTGCTTTATCCTCGTCCTACCCAGAAGGAGGTTTTGTACTGCCACGCTCATGCGCTTGCGCTCTGAAGTGAAAGGCACCTCGGCAACACGTGGCATCGTACGCTCCAGCTCAGGCTTTAACAATCCAAATTGAGCCGCCGCGATCAGCAAGGCGCCCTCAGTAGGATCACCCACCGCATGCAGATTTCCGGTTCCACCACCCACATTCTCTAGAACAGCATCGTTGCAGAGCGCGGCGCCAGTCAGGACAAGGCGCAGGGCAGCGTCTGGTTCTGTATGAGGCGTATGGGCAGTATCCGCCCATACAGTGCCTTTGCGTTCGAGCATTTCCATCAAGTTGATCGTATGCCCGGCAACATCCAGCACGGTAACCGCCATACGATTTTCGGTCAATGTGCCGGTCTTATCGGAACAAATCACTGTGACTGAGCCGAGCGTTTCCACGGCAGGCAGCTTACGAATAAGAGCACGACGCTTTAGCATGCGCTGCGCACCTAACGCCAACGCGATGGTCACCACCGCCGGCAACCCCTCAGGCACTGTGGCTACTGCCATGCTGATGGCCGTGAGAAACATCAGCCGCAGATCCTCCCCACGCAACACACCCAAGAAGAACACCAATGCCACGATCCCCAGTGCCGCAATAGCGAGACCACGTCCGAGCTGGTCCATCCGCCGCTGCAGGGGTGTCTGTTCCTGTTTGACTGCTTGGATCATATCGGCGATGCGCCCCAGCTCGGTATGCATACCCGTTTCGGTGGCTATCATTGTACCACGACCATAGGTGACCACCGTCCCCATATACACCATATTGCGTCGGTCACCCAGGCCCAGATGTGGATCCGGGAGTGCTTTCACTACCTTCTCTACCGGGGACGATTCGCCTGTCAGAGCGGCTTCCTGAACTTGCAGGTTGACGCTCTCGATCAACCGTCCATCAACCGGCACCAGAGCTCCTGCCTCAAGGAAGACGATATCTCCTGGCACCAGGGCGCGGGCAGATATCTCTTGCACATGCCCATCGCGACGTACCCGCACGCGCGGCACCGCCATCTTCTTTAAAGCCAGAATCGCTTTTTCGGCGCGATACTCTTGGATGAACCCCAGAGCTGCATTCAGCACGATGATCGCCCCGATGGCAGCCGCATCTTTGTAGTCGCCCAGCGCGGCGGAGACGATCGTCGCGACGATCAGGATGAGCACCATCAGGGCTGTCAGTTGTTCCCACAGGATCAGCCAGGGACTTTTCAGCCCACGCTCGATGAGTTCGTTGGGACCATGTTCCCGCAAACGCCGCTCGGCTTCCGCCTGAGTCAACCCATTATCAGGATCGGTTTGGAAATGGGCTAACACATCGGACACGTCCAAACGATGCCAGTCGCTCATAATGTCTCTTTCCCTTTCGCGATTATGTCAGCTGAACACAAATACGTCCCCTCGCCCAACAAGGAATGTCTTCTGCCTTTCAACCTGGAAGAGATTGTAACAAATCTGTCGTGATGGTCAAAGCCGCCAGAACTTCCGCTGTGAGGGTCAACACACCACTCACAATTGCCTATATCCGTTGTGAGAAGGCCCACAAGTAGACCTCTTTCGTTCTTGTGATTGCAGCTCCCCCAATGTAGAATGAACCCATAGGGTCTAACAAACGCAGTATTCTGAAGAGGGTGAAAGAAACGGGATGAGCAGCACTGTTGTGGATTCACGTCCGTCGCTTATCACTCTGCTGAGGGCGATCGTGGATCAGCCCAGGCAAACGTTACAGGTGGTGTCGGGGTGGCGTGGTACAGCCATCTGGTTGATACCGCTGTTGCTCATATTGCTTTCCTCCGTGCCGTTGGCTATCGTCCAGGCACCCTACAACAAAGAGCTGGCGCAGCACCAGCTCCAGAGACAGCTCCAGCAGCTGCCCGAGGAACAACGCAGAGAGGTAGCTGCTCAAATGGAAACCTTCACTACGGCGCCTGTACTGATAGCGAGCACACTGCTTGGGAGTTTCTTCAGTCTGTTGGTTGGTTTGGCCGGCCAGACATTATGGCTGTATCTGGGGGCGCTCATCTTGGGTGGAGAAATCGGTTTTGGAAGGATGTGGCGTCTCAGTGTATGGAGCCGCTTGCCCTATGCCGTCAGCTGGCTAGCTCAAGCCGGGTTCACAATGGCAGCCGGACGGGCGGTACGTTATCCTGGCATCTCTGCACTGGTGGCAACAAGCAACCTGGTTCAGGACAGCCGTAATCCCCTCTTCGCTCTGTTGGGCAACCTCGACTTGTTTTGGCTCTGGCATGTCATACTGGTAGCGTTTGGTCTTTCCGCTGCGCAGATGCGCCGTGGGATGGTTGTCTTCCTGACACTAAGCTATATAGTGCTTGGGCTGGCGATGCAGATGGTGCCGACAATGCTCCTTGGCGGCGGATAACCCCGCGGGTCGGTTATCAAGGTGCAGAACCGGCGCCGCTTACGGCGCAACAGGTCTCTATTGTTACACCACATGAGTTGCTTTCCCCGTTGGGTATCGGGAACAGTCAAAAATGGCACGTTTCATCAAGATAGGCGGTATTCTGGTTCTGATCGTCGGCGTCAGTGTGGCAAGCTGGATGCTTCTCAACCCGGCGCCATATGACATTGCGCGCGATCCGGAAGTGGAAGAGGTGATCACAATCAGCCGTGGTACGATCCTGAGCACGATCAACGCCTCCGGCCGTATTGAACCTCAGAATGAGGTGCGTGTGGAGTTCGGCATCAGCGGCGTAGTGGCAGAAGTCTTCGTGGAGCGTGGGCAACGTGTCACGAAGGGGACATTGATGGCGCGGTTGCGCACCGATGATCTGGAGCTGGCAATCCGGCGCGCCGAAGTGGAGCTGGCGCGCGCTCGGGCGCAGCTGGAGCAGCTCTATGAACCGCCCGATGAGGCCGACGTTGCGGCAGCACGTGCGGAGGTGGCAAGGGCTCAAGCGCAATTGGAAGAGCTCCAGGCACCCCCGAACCCCAAAGACCTTGATTCGGCACAGGCGGCGGTGACCAGCGCCCGTGCCAACTTGCGACGCGTGCTCAAAGGCCTGGACGAGAATGAGATCACCGTGCGCGCAGCACAACTGCGACGTGCCGAGATCGCTCTCAAACAAGCTCAGTGGGCCTACGATCAAATCTCCTACCGCGGCGATGTAGGTGCATCGCCACAAGCCGCCCAGCTGGAACAAGCCACCATTGATTACGAAGCAGCGAAGGCCAATTACTTGCTAGCAACCAAAGGGGCTGACGAAGCAGACATCGCAGCGGCCGAAGCGCAAGTGGCACAGGCGGAAGCGGCGTTGGATAGACTGGTGCGCGGGCCCTCGCAGGCTGAACAAAAAGCAGCTGAAGCCCAACTGGCACAGGCTCAAGCAGCGCTAAATCGTTTGCTGCGGGAACCGTCCCCTATTGAGGTCGCCATCGCACAAGCGGCGGTCGATGCCGCGCAGCTCGCCGTGGAACAAGCGCGGGTTAATCTGGCGAGCGCTTTACTGGTGGCACCGATAGATGGCCTCGTGACCGAGAGCAACCTCAAAGTGGGTGAAAATTCTACACCGGGTCAGGCGCAAGGGGTTGTGCTCAGCGATCTCTCCGCCTATCGGATCACCGTGGAAGTGGACGAAGTGGATATAGGGCGTGTTCGTGTTGGTCAGAAGGTTTCCATTTCAGTAGATGCTTTCCCGGATACCCGATTTGAGGGACATGTTGCCGAAATTGCACCGCGTTCGACCTCCGCCGGCACCGGTGGTGTGGTCTCATATCAGGTGACCATCGGCTTGGACAACCCCGAAACAAAGCTGCTGCTGGGGTTGAGCGCCGATGCCACCATTGAGGTCGAGCGGCTGGAAAATGTGCTGCTCATCCCCAACCGCGCCGTCAGCATTGATCGCAGTCGCGGAGAGCCTCGGTACTTTGTCGAGAAGGTGGAAGCAGATGGACTTACTACTCCGGTGGAGATCAAATTGGGGTTACGCAGCGAAACGCTCAGTCATGTACAGCAAGGTTTAGAAGAAGGTGATCGTGTAGTGGTCCGCAAGATCTCACGCCGCGAACAACTGCAACGTCTTTTCCGCTCAGGTGATTGAGAGGCGATGGAGGAACAATCGGCGCAGGCATTGATTGATGCGCGCAATCTGGTCAAGACCTATCAGATGGGATCGGTGCAGGTATGTGCGCTGTGCGGTGTCTCGTTACAAGTGCAACGCGGGGAGATGCTGGCAATTATGGGAGCATCCGGCTCCGGCAAGTCGACTCTGCTTAACATCCTGGGTTGCTTGGACACGCCCACCAGCGGACAATACCATTTGGACGGCATCTCCGTCGCAGAGATGGACGACGATCAGCTGGCATATATCAGGGGACGCAAGATCGGCTTTGTCTTTCAGAGCTTTAACCTGCTGCCACGTGCCAGTGCACTGGACAATGTGGAACTGCCCCTTATTTACAGCGGAGTGGCACCGCGCAAACGCCGAGAACTCGCCTTAGCCGCTCTGGAAGCCGTTGGTCTGGCCGACCGCATGCACCATCGCCCCAATGAGCTCTCCGGCGGCCAACAACAACGCGTGGCCATCGCACGCGCCATCGTCAATCAACCCGCTATCATCCTGGC
>JASFBB010000038.1:0-17495 GCA_036172345.1 Anaerolineae bacterium | reverse complement strand
CTGGGACGTTTCTGCGACTGGATGGAAGCGCTGGATAAGCGCGATCTGTTAGGCAAGGCATACCTAGTTGTGGCGGTCGAGCCACCCAGAAATGTTCATCATCTACGCTTTTTGGCTTCTGAAGTTCCTGGGGTGATTGTCCCATCCGGGTTGCACGCTCGGATGGCGTATAGCAGCGATCCTCAGGAAGAGGGAATCCAAATCGCACTTGAAATCATCGCCAAGCTCAAAGAGCTGCGCTGGGTTCACGGCTTACATATCCACGTACCAGAACGTGAAGAAGTGGCGTTGCGTTTGGTGAAAGAGAGTGGTGTGAGAGGATTTATCCCCCAGGTGGAGTCAGGAGCTGGTAATGGACGAGGTAAGGCTGGGTCTGATCATGCACCGCGGCTGACAACGCACGAATTACCAACCCGCTTCTAAACCTTGTCAAGACATTAGAGCAGCACCAGCGTTGGAGGAAGACCAATGTTTGTGAAGGATAGGATGACTGCTCAACCCCTGGTAGTGGTGACCCCTGAAGCCCCCATCACTGAAGCGCAGAGACTCATGCAAGAACATAGTGTGCGACATCTACCCGTGGTGGAAGATCACGACCGGCTTGTGGGCCTTTTGACGCGCGAAACTGTCCTCAAGGCGATACCTTGGTCTGCGGCATCGTTAAGTGCCTTGGAGACGCGATATATCCTTTCTAAGATCCGGGTGAGCAAGGTTATGTTGCGCGATTTCGTCACCACTACCGAAGACGTGCCGGTGGAGGAAGCTGCTCGGGTGATGGTGGACCATAAGCTGACATGCCTGCCGGTGTTACGCCAGACGCGATTAGTCGGCATCATCACGGACATCGACCTTCTGTCCATAACCGCTGAGATGCTGGGAGCACGTCGCTCTGGGGTGCGATTGTCGGTGCTAGTCCACGATAAACCTGGCGAGATGGCCCGCCTATCCGCTGCCATCGCTGGCGTAGGGGGTAACTTGGCCGCCTTTGGAAGCTGGAAGGGACAGCTCCCCACTGATCGACTGGGAATAGTGTTGAAGGTGGATCGCATATCCAAGGAGGAGCTGCTGCCAGTGGTGGAACGTTTGGAAGGTGTTGAGATTTTGGACGTGCGCATCACGACATAGGAACGCAATCCGGGAAAATCCTGAAAGGGAACACGGTCAAAGGCCTAGCGCTTTAGGGAAACTCGCGTTTTAATAAATTAGGAGGGATAATCCTTGGTCTCTCGAGCCCCACATGAGATATCTTCCGATGCACGCAGCAGCGTTATGGTGGTTGGCGGCGGGGTGGCTGGTATGCGTGCCGCCATTGACTTGGCCGAGGCGGGTCTCCAAGTGATACTGGTAGAAGCCACGCCGGCCCTGGGTGGTAGGGTGGCCCAGCTGGGCTTTATGTTTCCTACCCATGATTGTGTTCTGTGTCGTGGTACTTCAGATCATGGATACGGTTGCACCCGGCCTGCCATTTCGCCCGCTTTCTTAGATCATAATGTCCATCCCAACATTACAATCTTAACCAACACCCGTATAACGGCAGCTGCAGGACAAGCGGGTGATTTCACCATTCGTCTTCACTCCGAGCCACGCTATGTAGATGCGGAACGTTGTACCAACTGTGGCTTGTGCGCAGTGGCATGCCCAGTCGAACTCCCCAGTGGCTTTCAGCTCGATCTTTCAATGCGCAAAGCCATTTACAAGATGGCACCACGCACTATCCCAGATGCCTATGTGGTCGACAAAGGTCCCTACTGTGATGAGTGCCAACTATGCGTGGACATATGCCCCACTCAGGCGGTGAATCTCAACGAGCTGCCAGTGGAACACACTGTGCGGGTTGGCGCTGTGATCCTGGCTATTGGCTATTCCCTTGCCGACTTGCGTGAGTACGAGGAATACGGGTGGGGACGATACAGCAACGTGCTACATGCCTTGCAGTATGAGCGCTTGGCAAGCCGTTCGGGGCCCACGGAGGGGATTGTCGTGCGACCATCGGACGGGCAGATGCCCAAGCGCATTGCATGGTTGCAATGTGTGGGGTCACGTGATCAAAAGTACCCCTACTGTTCGTCCATCTGCTGTATGTATGCCACAAAGCAGGCAATGTTAGCCAGACAACGTGTTCCCGAGGCGGTATGTCGCGTCTTTGTCATGGATGAGCGTGCATTTAATAAGGAATTCAGCGCCTATTTTGAACGTTCACGCAAAGAGTATGGCGTCGAGTACGTGCGCTGCAGAGTTTCAGGGGTTCGTGAGGATATCCAGACGCGCAACCTCATTGTGCGCGCTGTTCATCTGGATGGACGTATCGTGGAGGAGATGTTTGATATGGTGGTGTTGTCGGTAGGGACACGACCACCAGTGCTCGCCAAAGAAACTGCCGAGATACTTGGAATCGACCTCAATCCATGGGGATTCTGCGAGACAGACAAGTTTTTCCCCCTCCAAACCAGTCAACCGGGCATTTATGTGTGCGGTACATTCCAATCTCCCAAAGAAATCGCCGAATCGATCATTGATGCAGCCGGAGCAGCGGGAGATGTGATGCGTCTGCTGAGAGCCACTCTGGGGAAGCACAAATCGAGCCGTGCATATCCGTTTATAGCGCGTGAAATCGAGCGGCCCGAGCGGGATGTCACTGGAGAACCTCCTCGCGTGGGCGTCTTCGTTTGCGATTGCCATCCCAGCATTGACAGTACTGTAGACATCAGCTCGCTCGTTCGCTATGCACAAGGGCAAGAAGGGGTGGTTTATGCGACCTCAGTGGGTTACGGTTGTCTGGAGGCCGGGGTGAAGTGCATCCAGGCAGCTATCGAAGAACACCAGCTGAACCGAGTTGTTGTGGCCGGATGCAGTCACCGTACCCACGAGTCCTTCTTCCAGAGAGTAGTACGTGATTCTGGCCTACATCCGGCCTTTTTCGAACTGGTGAACATCCGCGAGCATTGCGCTTGGGTGCACAGCGTGTATCCAGAGGAAGCAACCCGCAAGGCGATGCGACTATTGGATGCCGGAATACGGAGAGTCCAATGTGCGCTGCCATGGCATAAGGAGCGCATTCGTCCGGTGCCGCGTGCGCTGGTCATCGGTGGTGGGGTGGCGGGTATGACGGCTGCCTTGAACATCGCGGACAGTGGGTACGACGTGGTGCTGGTTGAGCGTCTGGGGGAGCTGGGTGGCAATTTGCGCCATGTGTACTATGTCGCTGAAGGTCACAATCCACAGCGGTTGCTGCGTGACCTGATCAACCGAGTGCGTGGCCACGAACGCATCTCGGTCTTCACGCACAGCCAGGTGATCGAACACAGCGGTGCGGTGGGAGCGTTCCGCTCGATTGTCCGTAGTATGCCACCAGGTGGCGCAGCTGCCATCGATACACCTGTCGACCATGGAGTGACCGTCGTGGCCACGGGGGGACAGGAATGGCGGGGGGATGTTTACTTGCTTGGGCAGCATCCCTGCGTCCTAACAGAAGTGGAGCTGGAGGATCGCATTGCCCATCAGCCAGAATTGATCGCGGATTTGAAACACGTGGTGATGATCCAATGCGTGCGTCCGCCGGAGGGGGTGGATTATTGCAGCCGTGTTTGCTGTACCAGTTCTATGAAAAACGCCATTCGTATCAAACTGCTCAATCCCACTTGCCAGGTGACCGTGCTTTATAGGAATGTGATCACCTATGGTTTCCGAGAGCAGTATTACACCGAAGCGCGCCGTCGAGGTGCTGTATTTGTGCGCTACGATGAAGCGTCGCCTCCGGAGGTGCAAGAAGGGGTGAATGGAAAGCTGCTCGTGCAGGTGAATGAGCCTGTGTTGAAGCGCCAGGTTTGTCTTGAACCCGATTTGCTTGTCCTGAATATGGCAATCGTGCCCAGTGAAGGCACTGCTGAGCTTGCGCGTATACTGAGAGTACCCCTTTCCCGTGAGGGCTTCTTTATGGAAGCTCACATCAAAATGCGTCCTATGGACTTTATGGCGGAAGGTATTTTTGTGGCAGGAATGGCCCACTATCCGAAATTTATCGAGGAGACCATCAGCAATGCCCAAGCTGCTGCAGGTCGAGCCATCAGTCTGCTGGCTCAAGGCACACTCTATCTGGGTGGTAGTGTCGCGGAGGTGGATCAGAGCAAATGTGTAGGCTGCTTGACTTGCACCCGTACATGCCCGTTCGGCATTCCGTGCATTGATCCACAGGCAACAGGGGTTGGGGGTATCAAAGGCGCCGCTTATATCAACCCGGCCATCTGTCAAGGTTGTGGCACGTGTACGGGCGAGTGTCCGGCCAAGGCGATCCAGCTGGTACATTACACTGATCAGCAGATTATGGCACATGGTTTAGGCACGTGGGTGCCATCTTCGGAGGTAGTACGCCAATGAACAAGTCTTTCCATGCGACGGGGATGGAAATAGCCAGGGATAACGGCCGAGATGTCGAGTTTGAACCCTGTATCACCGTGTTCACTTGTATCTACTGTGGTTATACCAGCGCTGACACGGCGGGTGCGCTGCGGCTGTCATATCCTCCTAATATCCATTTGGTTCGCCTGCCATGCACAGGCAAGACCGACGTGCTCTATATCCTCAAAGCCTTTGAGGAGGGTGCAGATGGTGTTTACGTGGTAGGTTGTAGCTTGGGCAACTGTCATCACGTGCGTGGTAACGAACGTGGCAAGGCACGTGTGGAACGTGCCAAAAAACTCCTAGATGCCATCGGGTTAGGTGGAGAGCGTTTGGAAATGTTCTTCGTTTCCGGCGGTATGGGGGCTACGTTCGCGCGCTATGCGGAGGAAATGACCGAACGCATACGCAAGCTTGGACCCAACCCGCTGCAAGCAAATAGGCGAGGGTGACGGCTGGCGATGAGCCCAAGTGATAAAGTAGTGGCTGACCATCTCGACGTCATCGGTGCTGTGCTGGTAGTAGGTGGCGGCATCGCGGGCATGCAGGCAGCACTCACTCTGGCCGAGTGCGGTTACCGTGTCTATCTAGTTGAGTCTCGAAGCGCCATTGGCGGCCATATGGCCCAGCTGGACAAGACCTTCCCCACAAACGATTGCGCGATGTGCACAATTTCACCCAAGCTCGTTGAGACTGGCCGACATCTTAACATCGAGGTGTTGACCAACAGCGATGTAGTCGAGGTGAAAGGTGTGGCAGGCCATTTCACCGTCAGTGTGCGTACTAGGCCACGTTATGTGGACATACGCAAGTGCACTGGTTGCGGCGAGTGTGCCGACGTGTGTCCTGTGCTCATCCCAGACACTTTTAATGAGGGATTGAGCTCGCGCCGAGCAGCCTATAGGCTGTACCCGCAAGCTTTTCCCACTGCCTATGCCGTTGAGAAACGTGGCATTGCGCCGTGTCGGGATGCCTGTCCAGCTCATCAGCGTGCCCAAGGTTATATTGCTCTGATCCGCGAAGGTCGTTTTGCGGACGCGCTTCGCGTGATTAAGGAGGATAATCCCTTCCCAGGTATCTGTGGCCGTATTTGCAATCATCGCTGCGAGGATGCCTGCAACCGAGGCAAAGTGGATGAGCCTATTAACATCCATAGCTTGAAACGTTTTGTGACTGATGTTGTGTATGCACAGCCACGCGTCCCCCCTGAACCGGTCCCGCGTCGTTATTCTGAACGTGTGGCGATTATCGGAGCTGGACCGTGCGGCCTCACCGCAGCGCAGGATCTATGCAAGCTGGGCTATCCTGTCACCGTGTTTGAGGCGCTGCCTGTGGCAGGGGGTATGCTACGCGTAGGGGTGCCGGAATATCGCTTGCCGAGCTGGGTTGTGGACCGCGAAGTACAGGATATCCTCGACTTGGGAGTTGAGCTGCGTCTGAACACGACCGTGACCAATCTGGACGACCTCTTCCGCGAGGGATTCCAGGCCATCTTGATCGCTGTAGGAGCTCACGAAGGCATCCGTCTGCCCATCCCGGGCAATGACTTGGAAGGTGTGCTGATCAACACCCAGTTCCTGCGGGACGTGCGTCTCGCGGCGCTAAGCGCTGGCAACCCAGCTGGTAATCCTGCCAAGCTGCCCCCGGTGCAGGGCAAACAAGTGTTGGTGTTGGGAGGGGGCAATGTTGCGATCGATGTAGCACGTACTGCGCTCCGGTTAGGGGCGCGTGAAGTGCATATGGCCTGTCTCGAAGCACGTGATAATATGCCAGCCCACCCTTGGGAGGTCGAGGCTGCATTAGAAGAGGGGATTATTATTCATAACCAGCGCACTTTTTTGCGCATCCTGGATGACGGACATGGCCGAGCGGCAGGCGTGGAGTGTCAGCGGGTAGCCCATTTTGAATTCGACGAGCAAGGACGTCTGTCCATTGAAGCTGTAGCAGGCTCAGAACATGTGCTCCCGGCTGAGGTGGTAATTTTCTCGGTGGGTCAACGTGCTGGTTTAGCATTCGTTCCTGAGGATGCAGGAGTAGGTCTGACACCGCGTCGGACGATCGCTATTAACCCGAACACCTACGCAACCAGCCGCCCTGGTGTATTTGCGGCGGGGGATAGCGTGAGTGGCACCGCTTTTGTGATTGAGGCGGTCGCTAGCGGCCATAATTGTGCCCGTGTCATTCATCGTTACCTGCGGGGCGAACCACTGGAACCGAAGCCTCGTCCAGAGCTGCCGGTTGTCAAGCTGGGAGAGGCAGAGCTTCAGGAACGCATGCGTCGTGGCGAGATCCATATCACACACCGCGTTCCGATGACCGAGTTGCCCGTCACCACTCGTCGAAATACCTTCGCCGAGGTGGAGCTTGGATACACGCCTGAACAAGCTCAAGCAGAAGCAGCCCGCTGCCTTGCATGTGGTATCTGCTCAGAGTGTCTAAGCTGTGTCTATCAATGTGGCGTTGGTGCGATCGACCATGATATGCCCGAGCAAGCCCATGAGCTGGAAGTGGGCTCCATTATTCTGGCACCGGGTTTTATGGCTTTCCCGGCTGAGGCCGCTGAGGAATATGGTTGGGGGCGTTATCCCAATGTGGTGACTTCGCTACAGTTTGAGCGACTGCTGAGCGCTTCTGGGCCCACTTCTGGACACGTGCAGCGTCCTTCGGATGGCCAGATACCACGTCGCATTGCCTTCCTGCAGTGCATTGGATCGCGAGACCAACAGCGCGACTATTGCTCTGCAGTGTGCTGCATGTACGCTACGAAAGAAGCGATAATGGCCATCGAGCATGCCCGTGACACATTGGTGCATATTTTTATGATGGACATGCGCGCTGCCGGGAAAGGATATGAAGAGTATTATCGTCGGGCGCGTGAACGATATGGCATTCGCTATACACGCTGCCGTGTTTCCTCGGTCAAGGAGGATCCTGTCACGCATAACCTAATCGTGAGGTATGTAGAGGGCGAATCCAATGCGCTCAAGGAAGAGGAATTCGACTTGGTGGTGTTGTCGGTGGGGATGGGCGTCGCACCAGAGATACGACAGTTGGCACGTAACCTAGAAGTGGAGCTAGATCAGCACGGATTCTGCTATACACCACCATTTGAACCTCTGCAAACGAACCGCCCGGGCATCTACGTTGCAGGTGCTTTCCGAGAGCCAAAGGACATTCCACAATCGGTAACGGATGGAAATGGGGCAGCTGGCAAAGCGGGAATATTGCTGGCCGCGGCGCGTGGCACGTTGGCACGCCAGCCCGAGTATCCCCCCGAGCGAGATGTAACACAGGAAGAACCACGTGTAGCTGTCTTCGTTTGTCACTGTGGGAAGAACATTGGTGGCTTCCTAGATGTGCCCCAAGTGGCTGCCTATGCAGCCACTTTGCCTTGTGTCATTCATGCCGAACATAACTTGTATACATGTTCCCAAGATAGCATTGCTCACATCACAGAGAAAGTTAAGGAGCTAGGGGCAAACCGTGTGGTGGTAGCTTCCTGCACGCCGCTGACCCACCAGCCCCTATTTCAAAGTAGTATTCGCGCTGCCGGCCTGAACCCGCATCTGTTTGAGATGGCGAACATCCGTAACCAGTGCTCTTGGGTGCATTCCGATGACTGGGAGATAGCTACCCAGAAGGCAAAGGACTTAGTTCGTATGGCGGTGGGGCGCGTTGTGCACTTGCAGCCGCTCCACACCATAGCGATGCCGGTGGAAAAAGCCGCTCTGGTGGTGGGCGGTGGAGCAGCGGGTATGACAGCTGCGCTGTCGCTTGCCAGACAAGGGTTCTCTGTTCACCTGGTAGAACGAAATGATACATTGGGGGGCAATTTGCGGCATCTCTACTACAGTCTAGAGGGATTGCTTAACACTGACGGCCAGGCTGGCCCTTCTGCTGCATCTCACACCGATCCACAAGAATTTTTGCGTTCCTTGATACGAGATGTGCAGGCACATCCTCTTATTCACGTGCATCTGCAAACTGAGGTGCTAGAAACTCAGGGTGTGGTGGGTCGGTTCACCTCGATATTGCAGACGAGAGAAGGGGAACAACTCCAAGTGCCCCATGGTGTGACCATTCTGGCGACAGGGGGAGAGGAATATCGTGGATCAGAGTACTTGTACGGGCGGCATCCTCGAGTGATGTCACAACAAGAGTTCGAGGCTTTGCTGGCTGCTGCCGAAGGGATTGTGGAGACTGCTCAGACACACAAGGAAGAATTGCCTAATCACGTGGTGATGATCCTATGTGTCGGGCCAGCAGAGGAATACTGTGGCCGTATCTGCTGTAACACCGCTTTGAAAAACGCACTGGTGCTCAAGCGTCTAAAGCCCGACGCAGAAGTAACCATCCTCTGCCGGGACATCCGTACCTGTGGTTTCAAGGAAAAGTTGTACACGCGAGCGCGCCAAGTGGGGGTACGTTTTATCCACTATGATTTTGACCGCAAGCCGGAGGTGAGCTGTGAAGGTGACCAGCTGAAGGTTGCGGTTTGGGAAGGAGTGTTGGGGCAGTCACTCCAATTTGCGCCGGATCTATTGGTGTTGAGCAATCCGGTTGTCCCAGCGGAGGGGGTGCGTGCGCTCAGCAAGCGGCTTAAGGTGCCCTTGGATGGCAACGGATTCTTTGTGGAAGCCCATGTCAAGTTGCGGCCGGTTGAGTTCTCGAGCGACGGGTTTTTTATGGCTGGTACAGCTAGCTACCCCAAGTCCTTAGGTGAGACAATCGTGGAAGCTCTGGCAGCGTCAGCGCGCGCTGCGACAGTGTTGGCACAAGAGGCCATCCAGGTTGGTGGTAGCGTGGCGGTCGTAGACGCCAGCCGCTGTGTGGGATGCCTAACATGCGTGCGCACGTGTCCTTATCATGCGCCGCGCATTGTGCCAGAGCTGGTCGGGGTGGGGGGCATTAGGGGGGCGGCTCAGATAGAAGCGGCCGCCTGTCATGGATGTGGGTCATGTGTCGTCGCATGCCCAGCCAAAGCGATTCAACTCGCCCACTACACCGACTTTCAAATGCAAGCAAAGGTAGATGCTCTATTTGGAAGTGTAACAGCTGGCGAATTGGTCACTGCTACATAAGAGAGCATCGATATTTGTGGGGAAAGGATACAATCAGCATGAAAGATTGGCAACCTCAGATCATCGCTTTTTGCTGCCGACATTGTGCCTATGCCGCGGCGGATTTGGCTGGCGGTCTGCGTCTGACATACCCACCCGCTATAAAGATCGTGGAGGTGCCATGCACAGGCCGGGTGGATATGTCGCACATACTGCGCAGCTTTGAAGACGGTGCCGATGGCGTACTCGTAGCTGGCTGACTGCCCGGAGAATGTCATTACCTGGAAGGTAATCTGAGGGCACAACAAAGGGTTGCGCGGACACGCGCCCTTTTAGAAGAAATCGGCTTGCAGGGCGAACGGCTGGCGATGGTCAATCTGTCAGCTGTGATGGGCGTTCGCCTGGCCGAAATAGCCACTCAAATGACAGAGAGGATCAAGGTGTTAGGTCCCAATCCTCTCGGAATGAGAGATCTGTGAACCTGTGTAAGTGATAGGAGCACCACACGAGTGAGGGATGAAGGGTCCATCCATAGAAAGGGGAGAGCCGCATGATCGTTGGTGAACAGAAGCCGCTGGCTGAGATCAAACAGATGTTGGCCGGTTTCCGCAAAGTGCTGATTGTAGGATGTGGTACGTGTGTGACCGTGTGTATGGCAGGTGGAGAAAAAGAAGTGGGGATTCTGGCCTCGGCATTGCGTATGAGCACCCGCCTGGATGGCAATGCCGTTGAGTGTGACGAAGCCACTGTCCAGCGACAATGTGAGTGGGAGTACATCGATCCACTGGGCAGTCGATTGGCGAATTATGACGCTGTGTTGTCGCTGGCCTGCGGCATTGGGGTGCAGACATTGGTACAGCGATTTCCCAATGTCTGGGTGGTGCCTGGGTTGAACACCACCTTCTTGGGGATGCCGCCAGAACAAGGGGTGTGGGAGGAACGTTGCCAGGCATGCGGAGAGTGCATCCTCGACAAGACGGGTGGCGTCTGCCCTATTGCACGTTGTTCCAAGCAGCTGCTCAATGGGCCATGTGGTGGCTCACAGAATGGTGTTTGTGAAGTCAATCCCCAAACGCCATGTGCCTGGCAGCTGATTTACGAACGCATGAGCGCTATGGGCAGGTTGGAACAGTTGCTGGAAATACAGCCACCTAAAAATTGGTCTGCGGCTCGCCACGGAGGACCAAGGCGCATCATACGCGATGATCTGCGCTTACCTGAGGATTACCGAACCACGTAACGGCTGACGGGGAGAGTAACTATGAGCGAAGTCGCGCACAATGGATACAAGTCTGGCAGCAATCTAGAACGCGTTCTTACGGCAGGGCATTTTGCAGTTACCGGAGAATTGGGCCCGCCCAAGAATCATGACGCCAATGTCATCCGACGAAAGGCGGAGCTGTTGAAAGGGTGTGTCGATGCCGTCAACATCACCGACAATCAGACGGCGATTGTGCGTATGAGCAGCATTGCCGCTGGGGTGCTCTTGATTCAGGAAGGGATGGATCCGGTCATCCAGATGACCTGTCGTGACCGCAATCGCCTGGGCATGCAGAGCGATCTGCTCGGTGCAGCTGCGTTAGGGGTCAAGAATGTGCTCTGTCTCACTGGTGATCACCAGTCCTTTGGTAATCATCCTACAGCTAAAAATGTGCATGACCTGGACTCGATCCAGCTGGTGCGCATGGTCAAGGATATGCGCGATGAGAGCCGCTTTCAATGTGGCGAGGAAATCCCAGGAGGCGGGCCACGTTTCTTTATCGGAGCAGCGGCCAACCCTTTCGGAGACCCGTTTGAGTTTCGACCCTATCGACTGGCTAAGAAGGTGGCTGCGGGCGCCGATTTCATCCAAACCCAGCTCATTTATGACATCCCACGCTTCCGCGAATTTATGAAACGTGTGGTGGATATGGGGTTGCACGAGAAGGTGTTTATCTTGGCCGGAGTAGGGCCGCTTAAAAGCGTAGGAATGGCAAAGTATATGCGCGATCAGGTGCCGGGAATGATTGTAGCTGACGAATATATCGAACGTATGGAAGCAGCAGTCAAGCATATCGACAAGGCGGACAAAAGGGCGCGTGCCGAAGCATGGCAGCAAGAAGGTATTCGCATCTGTGTTGAGCAGATCCAGCAGGTAAGGGAGATTGAAGGAGTGGCTGGCATCCATATTATGGCGATCGAGTGGGAGGAAGCAATCCGTCCCATTGTCGAGGGGGCAGGACTGCTCCCCAGACCGGTAGTTCAGTAGGATCGCCATGTCAACTCGCTTCGGTATGCTAAGGAAGGGTGCAAATATGGTGCGAGGGCAAACAACGACACATGAGACACTGGCCCAAATAGTACAACGCGAGATCGGACAGAATGTTTATTTGTGTTATCAGTGTGCCAAGTGCACCAGTGGATGCCCGCTGGCAGAACATTTTGACCTGTGGCCCAACCAAGTTATGCGTTGCCTACAGTTCAATGATGAACGCCCATTGCATAGCAGGACAATCTGGCTTTGTGCCTCATGCCAGACGTGTACGACACGTTGCCCCCAAGGGTTGGACATTGCTGGGATTATGGACGCATTGCGCATTGAGGCGAAACGGCGCGGCTTGCAGCCAACCGTGCCGGAGGTGGACAAGTTCAGCGCGCTGTTTATACGCGATATCAGTCTCTTTGGGCGACTGTATGAGGTGGGCCTGATGGCCGGCCTGAACCTCGTCACGGGGCGATTGACCAAGGATATGGACATGGGTTTGGAGATGATGAAGCGGGGCAAGCTCAATCTTATACCCAGCTTCGTCCGACCCCCCAGGCAGGTGCAGCCCATCAAAGCGTCTGGTAACGTAGTGGCTTATTACCCGGGTTGTTCACTCCATTCCAGCGCGGCGGAATATGATCACACCACGCGCGCTTGTGCGCGTGTGCTAGGTCTGGAGCTGATCGAACCTCCCGGATGGGTGTGTTGTGGTTCCACCCCAGCACACTCAAGCGATCACCTGTTGGCAACCGTATTGCCGCTGCGCACACTGAGCACAGTGGAGCGCATGGGCATTGGCACACTCACTGCGCCTTGCAGTTCCTGTTTCTCACGTCTCCGAGCAGCAGCCCATGCTGTCGCAGAAAATGGCGATTTGGCTGCCCAAGTTTCCGCGCAAATTGGCTACGCATATCAAGGACAAGTCCAGGTGCAGCATCTTGTGGACACATTGGTGGAGCGGGTTGGTCTGGAGACCATTCGTGCCAATGTCAAGCGACCGCTCACTGGCCTCAAAGTGGCTTGCTATTATGGCTGCTTGGTCACACGGCCGGCGAAGATCACCGGCGCGGAGCATGTAGAGTATCCAATGCAGATGGATTATCTGATGCGTGCGTTGGGCGCTGAAACTGTGGATTGGTCGTACAAAACTGATTGTTGCGGTGGTGCGCTCAGCTTGACCAAGACTCAGCTAGCTTGGGAGCTGACGGCCAAGATCTTGCGCAATGCCCGCGACTGTGGTGCGGATGTGGTTGCCACCGTATGCCCGCTGTGCCAGGTCAATCTGGATGCACGTCAGCCACAGATCGGCCTGGGATTCCAGTTGCCTGCCCTATATGCTACCCAGCTTGCTGTGCTTGCATTCGGTTTGGGTGAACGGGAAGCTGCTCTCGAGCGCAATCTAGTCGATCCTCGCCCAATATTGCAAACAAAGGGGCTAATTCAGTGATTATCTTCGGCAGCCCCAGTCGAGCAATTGAAAGCCACGAAAACCACCCGAATATATCTTGTCCCCACGCCCACAGCAGAGTATAATGTTCTCAGCGCAGATAACCGACATAATCGCATCCCAAGAGTAGCCGGAGATGCTTCGCCACAGGCATAATGAAAATCTACACCATTTCTTCCCTAATTCAACCAGCCCTTTGAGCATCTCTCATGTTTCGTGCATAACCGAGTTTCTGTGAGAAGAAAGCTCCCCTTTATGTTTTTGCGCTATATAGAGCTGAGCACGACATCGGCTGGATGTAAAATTTACTAGGAGTGCGCATGGAACTACGCCAATTTCCTCGACCCCCTAAAGATAACGGGCGCGGTGTTCACTGGAGTCTAAGCGTTTACGAATGGGGGAAGCGCAATTGGGAATTCTGGCGCGAGCAGCTGCTTGCAATGAAAATCAAGTGGGTCAAAATTATGGATGATGGAGGCGGTTCGAGTCTGCGTCTGGCGCGCCAGCTAATCGACATAGAAATTATGCCAGTAGTGCGTTTTTACCGACCTCGACAGAACCCTGGCAACATTGGTCAACGTGGAAGGGAGACGGTGCGTCGCTATATTCAAGCTGGTGCGCTCTATTTTGAGACCAACAATGAGCCCGACCTTGACATAGAGTGGCACAGTCCAAAACCTCCCAATTGGCTGGACCTTGTGGTGGATCACTTCATCATTGATGCCGACATCATTCTGGAGGAGGGAGGATATCCGGCCGTGCCCGCCTTTGGTGTCGGATCCCGGCAAGATCCTTTTGCCAAGATCGTCGAACGGGGACGACGTGACATTCTTGACAGTGGTGCTTGGGCCGCCGTTCACAACTACTGCCTAGGTCGGCCTCTTGAGTATCCTAATGATCCGGTTAACCTTGAGGGTGTGCCAATCACGCAGGAGGAATGGGAGGCTGCCGGAGGGATGTGGGCATGGGAAATGAGTGTGGACGCCGTCAATGAGGCACGTCGCCGGATGGCCAATCCCAATGCCAGTATCATGAGCGATAGCACGTGCTTTCGTGCATTCGAGTACGTCAACCATCTTGTCGTCCAAGCAGTGGGTCACTCCATTCCGATCATGATGACCGAGGGCGGCTATAATGTGGGACAACGCGCCGGCACCACCTTTGGTGATGATCCGCGTTATCCCAAGCCCACCCCTCTGGCAGCCAGCCTGATGAACTTGGAGATGTTCCGATATATGCAAGGTGACCGGGAGATCTTGGGTCGGAAAGTGCCTGACTATTTCTTTGCTGCAATGCCATGGCTAATTGCTGCCTATCGCATCGGTGTGTATGCGCCTCCGGCGGAAAATCAAGGACCTTGGTTCACTCACCAATTCGACCGGCAATTCAGGTTGCGTGGAGAGCTTCCTTTGGTGCAGATGCTCAAGGACTTTCCAACGCGGGTTCGGCAAGATGGTCCTGTACCGCCCCAATGGTCAAAGCCTCCTTATCACCAAGAGCTGGGCCATAACTGGGACTGCCGCCTCAAATATCTGGGCGTCCGATTAGAGCCTGCGCCCGATACTAACGGTTCCTACTGGAAGTTAGTGAAAGCGCAATGGTATGACGAGGACGAGGTGATTGGGGCGGGATACATTTTCGTCAAAGCTCTTGATGAGGAGGGAAAGCCAATTGAGGGTGCCACATTTATTGTGGCACGTCACGATGCCAGCGATCAAGTTTCCACGAAAGGGGCCGTCGATGGTTATTGGGGTAACTACGCGATGTATGGCTGTCTGGGCACGTATAAAGTGCGTATGAATCACCTGGGTTATCCCTCTGAGACAGTCGCTGGGCTTGGCTTGGGGTTGGAGGATGCGCCGCGCTTGTGGACACGGACTGCCTTCCGTTTGGCCTTCCAGTTGGTTCGGCCGGATCGATCAAACGGTGGGGGCAGTTTGCCAGATGAGGCGGGGCGCCAAGCTGCTTTGTGTAAGGCGGTCATCGATGCGGCGAAGCCTCATCTGATCCCGCTCGATCCCAGTACTCCCTTTCATCAATATGCCCGTCGCCACGAGCTGGGAGAACGTCTTTCCACCGAGTTCACCTTTGAATATGAGGGGGTGCAATACAGAGCGCAGGCTTTTGTTAAGGGTGTTGTTTATGCGCCAGTGCACGCGCTTCATCAAATGAGCCATGTGCCTTATACAAGATAACGAAACTTTTCGTAAAAATTACATTGTCCAGGAGAGCTCATGAACACGCAGACTATTCTCGAGAAGGAAAAACAGTTCTTGTGGCCCACTCACATCCACTATTATCAGCAGCCGTTACCTCTGGCACGCGGCGAGGGAATGTATCTATACGATGTTGAAGGCAATCAATATCTGGATTTCTTCGGGGGCATCCTGACGGTAAGTGTGGGGCATTGCCACCCCAAAGTGACAGAAGCCATTCAGCAGCAGGTGGGCACTTTAGTGCATATATCCACCTTATACCCCCATGAAAACCATGTAAGGCTAGCGGAGAAGCTAGCTGAGATAACCCCAGGCCGTCTCCAGAAGTCCTACTTCTGGAACAGCGGCACGGAGGCAAACGAAGCCGCTGTGTTATTGGCGCGAGAGGCAACTGGTTGCCAAGATGTGATCGCGTTGCGACACGGCTATAGCGGCCGCTCTGCTCTTGCCACCACTCTGACTGCGCAATCCACCTGGCGCGTAGGTGGGGCGCAGGTGTTGGGCATCCATCATGCCCTGAATCCCTATTGCTATCGGTGTCCTCTGAAAACTTCCTATCCCCAGTGTGGCGTAGCGTGTGCCGAGGACGTTGAGCAGGTCATTAGGACGGTCACCCCAGGGCATATCGCTGCGTTTCTAGCGGAGCCGATTCAAGGGGTAGGAGGCTTTATTACCCCACCTCCAGAGTACTTTGGTATTGTGGTCGACATTGCGCGCAGGTATGGTGGCCTTTTCATCTGCGATGAAGTTCAAACCGGCTTTGGACGCACGGGCAAGTTTTGGTTTGGTATTCAGCATTGGGGGGTCGAGCCGGATATTATGACAATGGCCAAGGGCATCGCCAACGGAACGCCCTTGGGTGCTACGATTGCCAAACCGGAAGTGGCAGATAAGCTGAAGGGACTGATGATTTCCACCTTTGGGGGCAATCCTGTCTCCTGTGCCGCTGCTTTGGCAACGATTGCAGTTATGGAAGAGGAACACCTGCTTCAACATGTAGAGTATATGGGCATGATCCTGCGCAATGGTCTAGAAAGTCTCAAGGAGAAATATCCTGTTATCGGTGATGTGCGAGGCAAAGGGTTGATGCAGGGTATAGAGATGGTGCGTGATCGCCAGACCAAGGAGCCAGGTACGCGGGAGATCGCCCATTTATTTGAGGCAACACGCCGGCGTGGTCTGTTGATCGGTAAGGGAGGTCTGTATGGTAATGTAGTGCGTATCACACCTCCGCTGATTGTCTCTCAGCAGGAGATCGAGCATGCGCTTGAGATCCTGGATCACGCTTTTGCGGAGGTACAAGAGGCGCTCTAGTTTTTCAGTTGCGGAGGAGGGACATCTGACCTGGGAGGTAGAAATGCCAGACGAATTATCGCGTGAGGAATTGTTGGAAATATATCGTCAGATGGTGCTTATTCGCCGTCTGGAGGAAAAAGCGGCGGAGCTCTATACCGCCGGCCTGATCGGCGGCTTCCTGCATCTCTACATCGGCGAGGAAGCAATCGCCGTCGGCGCCTGCAAAGCATTGCGCCCCGATGATCATTTGTTGACCGCTTATCGTGATCACGGTTGGGCGATTGCACGAGGACTCGACCCCAAGCAGGTGATGGCTGAGTTGCTTGGCAAGGCAACTGGTGTCAGTGGTGGCAAAGGGGGATCGATGCACATGGCAAGCGCCAAACATAATTATTGGGGAGGCCATGCCATTGTGGGTGCTCATTTGCCACTGGCCACGGGTATCGGGTTGGCTATCCGCTACAAAGAAGAGGACAAGGCAGTGTTGTGCGTGTTCGGAGAAGGCTCGACCAACATCGGCTATTTTCATGAGTCGCTCAATTTGGCAGCCGTGTGGAAATTGCCTGTCGTCTATCTGGTTGAGAACAACCAATACGGGATGGGCACCGAGGTGAGCCGTGCCTCTGCTCGCCCCAACATTTTTGAGAAGGGATGTTCCTACGATGTAGCCAGCGCTCCTGTGGATGGTCAGGATGTTCTAGCAGTATATCGGGCGATGCGGGAGGCACTGGATCACGCACGCCAGCATGGACCTTTTCTTATGGAAGCCAAAACCTATCGCTACTCCGGGCATTCTATGGGCGATCCTGAGCGCTACCGCAGCAAAGCAGAGATCG
>JASFBB010000037.1:0-4478 GCA_036172345.1 Anaerolineae bacterium | reverse complement strand
AGATGGTGGGTCCCACCGTCGGATCGGAGGTTACGCGGGCGGCCACGATCGCTGTGATCGCTGCTTCGGCGGTGATTGTGTTCTTCATCTGGTGGGCTTTTCGCAAGGTGCCCAACTCATTTCGTTATGGTATATGCGCCATCAGTGCTATGGCCCACGACGTGTTGGTTGCCACTGGACTTTTCTCATTGGCGGGTTTGCTCTTCGGGTGGGAGGTCGACGCCCTTTTCCTGACCGCCCTCCTTACTGTGATCGGCTTCTCTGTGCAAGATACCATCGTTGTATATGATCGTATCCGCGAGAACGTGCCCAAGCGACGCGGTGAGGATTATGAGACAATCGTTAATCGCAGCTTGCTGGAGACGTTGCATCGTTCTTTAGCGACCCAGCTGAATGCCATCTTCGTGTTGATTGCCATCTTGCTTTTCGGAGGAGCCACGATCAAACAATTTGTCGTGGTACTATTAGTGGGCATGATCAGCGGTACGTATTCCTCTATTTTCAACGCGGTGCCCCTGTTGGTTGTGTGGAACAATGGTGAGATCGGGAGGTTCTTGCGCCGCGTGTTCGGCGGTGCTTCTCACGCGACGACATAGGTCTCCACATGTTCCGGAGAAATTATCGGCGAGAACGGTTGACATGCCCTGTTAGTCGCGCTACAATCGGTTTTCACTCTGGAATCCCTGGAATATGTGGGCGATAGGAAGGCGTGTTCCATGGCCTCAACATCCCCCTTATTGCACTCTGTCGAGCACGCGCTCTTGGGTTTTCTCCACGAGCGCCCTATGCATGGCTATGACATTTATCGCGAGCTGCATCGGCCCGACGGGATTGGGATTGTATGGCGCATCACACGCAGCCAGCTATACGCTCTATTAGCGAAGCTCGAAGAGCAAGGTTATGTGGTTGCCTCTTTGGAACCGCAGGAGAACCGTCCGACGCGTCGCATCTTCCACTTGAGCAAAGCAGGTAGCGAAGCATTCACTGCCTGGTTGGCTGCTCCTGTAGAACGCCCACGGGATCTTCGCCTCGAGTTTTTGATAAAGCTGTACTTCGCGCGTCTTGAGGGGCCAGAAGCCGTTTTTCAGTTGGTGCGCGCCCAGCGCGTGCGCTGCCTGGAGTGGTTGACAAGCTACGCAGCAAGAGCCGAAGCCTGCCGCGCTACTTGTCCATTCGAATGGCTGGTGTGGCAATTCCGTATCGGTCAGGTCGAAGCTCAGCTGAAGTGGTTGGAAAGTTGCATCCATCGCCCAGATGATGGGGGGACTGTCAGCGCAGAGTAGGAAAAAGGGGGTTCTGAATGGATGTCGAGATCATGTATCGCCCTTCGTACTCGCTGGCCTTGGTGCGCCTCGCTCCCCATGAGGAGATCCGCGTTGAAGCCGGCTCGATGGTGAGCATGTCCAACGGGGTAAGTATCCAGACGCAAGCGACAGGCGGTTTGCTCAAGTCATTGGCGCGTTCGATTGCTGGTGGCGAGAGTTTTTTCCAAAACGTCTTTCGGGCACCGGCGGAGGGAGGAGAAATCACTCTAGCACCAGCGCTTCCGGGTGATCTAGCGGTGCTCGAGCTGGAGAACCAATCTATGCTGATCCAATCCGGCTCCTTCGTTGCTGCGGAGACGAGCTTACGCATCGATACGACATGGGGTGGTGCACGTGCCTTCTTCGGTTCTGAAGGACTTATTATGCTGCGCGTGTCAGGCAGCGGCAAAGCGATCGTCTCAGCCTATGGGGCGATCCATCACAGAGAGCTATCACCCGGAGAACGTTACACGGTGGATAGCGGGCACCTTGTGGCGTTTCCCGACAGTATCGGGTTCAAAGTGCGCCCTGTTGGAAGCATTAAGTCCACTTTTTTAAGCAAGGAAGGGTTGGTAGTGGACCTGACAGGGCCGGGCTCTGTGTTTATCCAAACTCGCTCCATCGACGCCTTTCTATCTTGGCTGCTGCCTAAACTTCCCTCTCGACGCGAGTAAAATTTCGCCCGTTGAGGGTCATGACCTCAGCCACTCGATGCGCAAGCGATAGACCGGTTCCGGTACGGCGCCGAAGCGGAACTTATACTCTTCATCTCCACGCAGGAAATCCAGTCTGCGGCGACCCAGCTGAATCGCATGCTCAATGATACGCGCGTTCAGCACAATCCCTGGACTCAACCAGGCAAAGCGCTCTGGATCATACCCCGAGTTATATACCAAGAGCTCATTGCGATAGTCAAAGCACATAAATGTAGCAGCACGTTCACCGTTAAACTCGATGAAGTAGAGCTTCAACCAGCCCGCCTCGGCAAAGCTTTGGGATATGGTGCGGAAGAACGCTATCATCCGCTCATCCCAAAAATCTCGTTTTTCGGCGGTGCTTTTCTGATGTAGTTCGATGAAAGACTCTATATACGCGGCGACCTCGTCAGGCTGCTCCAACATATACCAGCGCACCTTAGCCGATTCCTCAGCACGGCGTAGCTTGCGGCGTATCTCATGACGCTGCTTCTTGTCCAGGCCAGCGAGATAAGCCTCCCATGAGTCGGGCAGGGTGATCACCGGACATACGCTCTCTTGAGTCACGCTGCTGGCAAAGCCAGTCGCTTGTGCTAGAGCGGAGAGCTGGACGCAGGTAGGCGACACCGCGGGGATGTTGCACAGATTGAGCACTTCCCATGCTGGCATATGTGCGCTGCAAATAAATTCCCACAAGGTTTGATAAACCGCCTCGGCGCAGGAACGATCCACAATGAGATCGAGATAATCGGAGACATCCGCACATCCGATGAAGGAGACACACTCTGGGCCTTCTTGTGAGCAAAACATAGGAGCGAGGCCTATCAGTCGGTTCGCTTCGTCTCGCACGGTGATCAAAAGCAGATTGCCATTACCTAGGTAGCGCCACCAAGTGCTCTGCCAGCGGTGAGAGAGAAAGACGGATGGTACAACCGCACGAGCCAGAAGATCATCCCATTCATCGGCCAGCTGCGCGAAGATAGATGGATCGGTGAACAGCTCGGCACGCATAACTATAGATCTGCCTCAGGAACCTCTTCCGGATATTCATCACCTCTTTCGAGGGGAGATCCGCCCTCGGCAACTGAGACTATACTTCCGGCATTGGAGATATCGAATGTTTGGCGAATACGCTCCTCAATTTCTCCCATCAGCTGGGGGTTTTCACGCAAGAATTGTTTGGCGTTTTCGCGTCCCTGTCCCAAGCGTGTCTCGCCGTAGAGGTAGAATGCGCCGCGTTTCTCCACAATGTTTTGAGCCACTGCAATGTCCAACACATCCCCCGCTTTCGAGATGCCTTCGTTATACATAATGTCGAACTCTGCCTTACGAAACGGGGGTGCGACTTTGTTCTTGGTCACCGTCACGCGGGTGCGATTGCCGATGATCTCATTGCCATCTTTGATCGCTTCCACACGTCGCATATCCAATCGCACTGAGGCGTAGAAGCGCAACGCCATTCCGCCTGTTGTCGTCTCGGGATTTCCAAACATCACCCCGATCTTCTGACGCAGCTGATTAGTGAAGATAAAAGCGGTATTGCTTTGTTTTACTGCGCCTGCCAACTTGCGTAACGCTTGGCTCATCAGGCGTGCTTGAAGCCCCACGTGCGCATCGCCCATCTCCCCTTCTATCTCCGCGCGTGGCACCAAGGCAGCCACTGAATCTACTACTACAACGTCGATAGCATTGCTGCGCACCAGGGCTTCGGCAATTTCCAGTGCCTGTTCTCCTGTGTCAGGTTGTGCAATGTACAGGTTATCAATATCCACCCCGCAGCGGGCAGCATAGGCCGGGTCGAACGCATGCTCCACATCGATAAATACCGCATTGCCTCCGCGCTTCTGCGCCTCAGCAATAATATGCTGGCACAAAGTGGTCTTGCCCGATGCCTCTGGCCCATAGATTTCTGTGATGCGCCCCCGTGGTATACCACCCACTCCCAAGGCGATATCCAGTGAGAGCGAACCTGTAGGAATCACTTCTACCGCCGCTTGAGGCCTCTCACCCAGCTTCATAATGGCTCCATCACCAAATCGCTTATGCAAGTTGCCTAAAACAATTTCCAGCGCCTTCCGGCGTCCTTCCAAGTCCCTTTCCATAGAAGCCCACTCCTTCTGAGAAATGGTTATTTTCTTCATTCTGATACCTTTCAGATTAGCACATTTGTTCTTAAAAGTCAATCTCAGCAGACGAGATCATTGTATGTCCCGAGGAGCAAGCACGCCAATTAGTAGCCTTGTGGCGATGTTGCCAGCGCTGCAACAGTTGGGTGCGCAAGCATTTCAGCCGGAATGGCTAGCGGAAGCGATTTTGACGTCAGCGACTGCTTCGTTACTGTCTCAGGATACACCGTTAGCCGTTGATTTACCCTGTCATTCATACATCTGGATGCCTATGCACCTATTTATCCACAGCGTGCTTAAGGTTATCCACAGCAACATCCGGCTTATCCACAAATGTGGCGGGAAAAATCTTC
>JASFBB010000036.1:0-2719 GCA_036172345.1 Anaerolineae bacterium | reverse complement strand
GTCCCCACAGGAGGACGCGCGGGGCACGCCCGCCAGGCGCGACTTCAGCCACCCGCTGTTCTGCCCTCAAAACGAGGATGTTGAAAAAATCCCCTGGTCGCTAAGATTTTGTTAGGAAATAGGCCGATAAAATGGGTAACTAAAATGTTTTTCAACACTCTCAAAACACCCCTTGACAAGTGCACGATTGTGTGATATCTTGTAATTAAATTCATTGGACTAAATAAATCCATCCCCTCGTTTCTTTCGAATTGTGAGTTGTGCAGGTTGCCGCGATGCATCCACAAAGGAAAGCGACGCGCGAGCTCACCAAATTGCATAACCGCCGGCTGGTGTTTACCACCATTTACAATGCCAGAGAGGTCAGCCGGGCGGATATTGCGCGCCTCACCGATCTAACCCCCACCACGGTATCGAGTGTTGTAGCCGAGCTGATGGAGAAGCGCCTTGTCGTCGAAGACGGCGTGGCATCCCTGCCGCGGGGCAAGCCACCCGCTATGTTGCACGTCAACAAAGACGCCTACCATATGCTCTGCCTTGACCTGGCCAAGGCATCCTTTCAAGGGGCTCTGATCAATCTGCGCGGGGAAATCCTCCATCAGCGCAGCATCCATTTGGGCGGGCGTGTCGGAGATGCCGCTCTGGCGGTGGCATTTGAACTCATCGACTACCTGTTGCCCATCGCCAGCCGTCCCATTTTGGGGATCGCCGTTGGCGCGCCAGGTATCATCGACCCCGACAAAGGCATTGTGCATCGGGCGGTCAATTTCGAATGGCACAACCTGCCGCTGCGCCAGATGTTCCAAGAGCGCTATCAAGTCCCGGTTTACATTGCCAATGCCAGTCATGCTGCCGTGTTGGCTGAATATACTTTCGGCCGCCGCCGTAATGTTCCGGACCTGGTAGTGGTCAAGGTCGGCTACGATGTGGGGGCCGGGATCATCTTAAACGGAGAACCCTTTCTGGGTCATCGCTTCGGCGCCGGTGAGATCGGTCACATGGTGGTGGTGGAAAACGGCGAACGCTGTATGTGTGGCAACCTCGGCTGTTTGGAGACGGTCGCCAGCAGCCGTGCCATTGTCAGGCGTGCCCAGGCGATCGCGCGTGACAATCCCAACTCACTGCTTCACGCGTTCGCCCCCTCGCCGGCGGAGATGGATATCCGCGCAGTGTTGCGCGCGTACGCAGCGGGTGAAGCAGCTTTGCAGCCCGTGGTGGCCGAGGTAGGGCATTACCTGGGCATCGCCATCGCCAACTTGGTAAGCGTCCTGAGTGTTCCCTACGTGTTGATTGCCGGCAGTGTCTCCAACTTCGGGCAACCTCTGCTGGATGCCATCACGGAGGAGGTATACGCGCGTTCCCTCGCCCGTACCGTCAGCCAGACGGTTGTTGAGACAGCCAGCTTGGGCGCCGAGATTGTGCTGTTAGGCGCGGCGGGTTTGCTGCTGCGCCATGAGATGGGGGTCGTGTGAGGATCGGGTGCGTTTGTGCTTCTCACAACGGAGAGGAGGTGATGAGCAACGAAGATTGGGATGTAGATCACAAGGGGAAGGATCGAAAACGTTCCAAAAACTAGGTTCATAAAGTTTCAGCAACTTAGTAACCAAGGAGGGGAGCAACGATGAACGAGAAACGTAAGGCAATTTCGCGGCGCGAATTCCTGAAAGCAGCTGGCCTCGGCATCGCGGCTGCTGGGGTTTCCACGATGGTTGTCCAGCCGACGCTGACTCAGACCGCGCTCGCGGCAGGTGTGCGCCCGCGCGCCAAAAAGCAAGCTAAGGAGATCAGGGTATTGGTGGTGGGTGACCCATTCCAGTTTGCGCTGGAGAAGGTGCTGGACGACTTCACGGCTCAAACGGGCATCAAAGTCAACCTGGAGAGCTTGGCCTACGATGCACTACACGCGCGGTTAGTGACCTCATTTGTCAGCCAGACGCCCGACGCGGATGTCGTGGCCGTGGATGCAATGTGGACCGGCCAGTACTTCGACAACCGCTGGGTCATCTCCTTGAACGATTACATTAAGGCCGACTCAGATGTCAACCTGAAGGATTTTATCCCCGAGGTGGTGTACTCACTCAATCTCTGGCGTGGCAATTTTGTCTCTCTGCCCATAGGAGCATACGCGCAAGGGGTAATGTATCGCACCGACGTGTTTGAGAAAGCGGGGCTGGAGCCGCCACCCACCGATCCGGACAAAGCAGCTGGCTGGACGTGGGACAAGTACCTGGAGATCGTCAAGCAGCTGCAGGGAATGGAGATGGACGGCACCAAACTCTACGGCACCGTGATTGTGGGTGCGCAACCGGTGCCGATTGTCCACATGTACACCCAGCTGGCCGCCAGCCGCAGGGTGCGCTGTTTCAAGCACTTCCCTGAGGCGCCGTGGGACTTCGAGCCGACGATCAATTCCCCGGAGAACGTCGAGTCGCTCAAGTTCTACAAGGCCCTCTACGAGCTCTCGCCGGCCGAGTCGATCAACTACGTGTGGTTTGACGCCGGCACCCGTTTCTCTCAGGGCGACATCGGCATATTCTTCTGGTGGACCCCCTACTTCTACCTGGTGAAGAACGATGGTTACATGAGTGGCACTCCCTCCAAGATCATCGACAAGTATGCCGTAGCCTTGCTGCCTAAGCTGAGCGACGATGCACCTCAGGTCATCAGCAACGGTGGATGGAGCTTGGGCATTCCTTCCAGCTCGGCCAAACAAGATGAA
>JASFBB010000035.1:0-5030 GCA_036172345.1 Anaerolineae bacterium | reverse complement strand
CGGTCGCGGCTCGGATAAATGGTCGCGGCTCGGATGGATTAAACCGAGCCGCGCGCGTGAGCGAGCGGCCCAAACCGCTCCCTGACGGTCGCGGCTCGGATAAATGGTCGCGGCTCGGATGGGTTAAACCGAGCCGCGCGCGTGAGCAAGCGGCCCAAACCGCTCCCTGACGGTCGCGGCACGGTATGATCCCTTGACAAGAACATATGTTCTATTGTATACTGACCTCAGAGGTCTGTCGTTGTCATCCATTCGCAATCCACAGAAAGGAGCCATCCCACATGACCCGCACAATCCACGCCGATCTGCTCGCCGAACAAAAGAAGCTGAGCTATAGGCCAGCTTTCCAGATCGCTTTCAGCGACAACAACCTACCGCACCCATCCCTTATCAAGACGCCGCTGGCAAACTACTCTGCTAACCCGAGCGCGTCCGTCAACACTGGCACAGCTATCATCCGCGCCCATCGCGTCGCCGGCGTAGGTCTGCAAGTGCAACGCATCACCAACCCCGCCACCACTGCACAATGGGAGTCCTGGACGACCCTTGACGCCAATGGTAACTATCCTGCCCTCTTCTTCACCGGCTCGCGCGTTGTCCTGGTCTATCAGAACACCAGTACCTACGACATCGTGTATCGCTACTCGGATAACGATGGTCAATCCTGGTCTGGCACGTCCACACTTTGGGCTGCCGCGCCCTTCTTGCTCAACAATACCCAGTGTGGCATCTCCGCTGGCGCGTCCAACTCGTTCTTTGTCCATGGCGACGGCGCGAACTTGCTGGCCTATCGCTACGTCCAAAGCAACAACACCTTCGACAGCTCGCCCCCCTATGTCAACATCGGCGGCACGGTCGTCAGCACGTCCGGCGTGTACATCGGCAATAACGAGTACCGCGTCGCTGTGGTGGCCATCGATTACGCATCCTGGACCGATTCCGCTGTGGTCATCCAACCTTTCACCTGGAATGGGAGTACTTTCACATGGGGAAGCCGCTCTATCTACATCGGCATCCAAGGCGGCACCGGCGCGACACCCGCCTACGCTTTCAATCACGTCTCACTGCATTCTATCGGCGCCTGGTACTGGCTCACGCTCGCTTATTCCGCTTCTACCGCCGGCGGCGCTCTCTACAACGACAACGACACCATCATCGCCGTATCCAACGACGCCACCTATTTCACCGCAGGCTTGCGCATCAACCAGAGCATCGCCGACAAACTTCAGGCGCATTTGTGGAGTGATGGCACCATCTACCTCTGCTCCGATAAGCACTTGCTCAAGAGCACAAGGGTGGCCACCGTTACCGCGCCCACATCCCACGTGAAGGCGCTCGACATCCACGACATCGGCCCCACCGCTCATGCCGAGATCGTCTTGGACAACGCCGCCGGTGACTATGACACGCTGGCCACCGGCAGGCTCGGCTGTGATATCACCATCGAACGCGGCGCCCTGTGCGACGGCAGCGCGTGCATGGTCGCGCGCGAACTCTTTGCCGCCGCGCGCTTCGCGCATGCCGCCGACGGCAAGACCGTGGCTGTGCACGCATACAACTATTACCGCTTGCTCGAACTCTGGCGCGCGTCCTTCCCGTATTACTACACCAACATCACCCTCGGCACGCTCGTTGAAGCCATCGCCGCGCTTGCCGGTCTGCACGCAACATCACTTGACTCGTCCAGCATCTGGAATGTCACCCTCGGCGAGTTCCTCATCCCACCTGGGCAATCGGCAGCGCAGGCTTTAGCCAGCTTACAAGACCAGTTCCAATTCGTGACACGCATGGGGGATGGGGCCACACTTCAGGCGCTCACCTTGAACCCCTCACCTACCGCCGCCTACTCCTTCGGTGCGCATCCCACCGAACACCCCACCCTTCGCGCCGAGGATTCCACCGAACGAGTCGCACCCGACATCACCCATGCCGAAGTCATCGGCTCAAACGCCGGCGCCGTCGCGATTGCCACCGCTATCCAATTCGAAATGGGTCGCCAGTTCACCCACCGCATCACCCGCGAAGTGCTCACCAGCAACACAGATTGCGCCACGGTAGCAAGCGCAATCACAACCAAGCTCATGAACTCCATCAACCGCAGCGAGATCGTCTGCCTGCCCGCCTTCCACCTGCAGCCGTTCGACGCTGTCAACCCCCCCGACGGCGTGACGCGCTACATCGCCAGCATCCGAGAGACGTACAACCCTGCCGCGCTGGAACACCTACCCCGCCGCATCAAGCAAGTCTACCGCCAGACCATCACCCTGGCCGCCATCGCACCCGCAGCTGGCGCGCGCAATTCGGTCAATACCATCGTGCCTGAGATCTGGCGCCGCTCCGAGTTTCGCAAGGGCAAGCTGGTATCGTTCGACTCCACCAACTGGAAGGCGCTTGTCTGGTTGGACGACACCGCTGGCGCGGTGCTCCTGCCCGTAGCGCGCCACCTGCACCCCGCGACGCTCGTCGCCGGTCGCCGCGTCGCCATCATCCAGTTTGACACCACCAACCCCGCCGATGGACTCGTGGTCGGCGTCTATTCTGGCACCAACTTCTGGCAGCCCTTTGATCGCCTCTACGCATCCGACGGATCGCCCGCGCCCGCTGTCTACACCGACACCACAGGCCGCCTCAGAGCCGATTATGGCTTGGACGTTGCTGGCACGCTCACCGTCTCCAGCACTGCCAACATCACCGGCCAGACCACCATATCTAACAACTTGATCCTGTCCGGCTATCTGAGCTTACCGGAAGTATCCACACCCTCGGCCGTCGCGGAGCGTGCGCTCATCTACGCTGCCGACGCCAACAGCCGCACCAACCTGTACGCGCGCCTCTATGACGCCGTCCGTCCGATCACCACCGGCCAGGCGGCGCGCGTATACCACAACGCGAACATAGCCATACCCAACAATAGCGCCACCGCCCTGACGTTTAACTCGGAACGGTATGACAACGACTCCATCCACGACACCAGCGTCAACCCCGGCCGCTTGACCTGTAGCACCCCAGGTATCTACGTGATCACCGGCTGCGTTCGCTTTTCCTCCAACGCCACTGGCCAACGTTGGCTCTACATCCGCCACAACGCGTCCAGCACCATAGGCTCAGTCCGCGTGTCTGCGGCCGCATCCGGAGAAACCGATCTTTTCGTCGCCTCTATCTGGTCACTCAACGCCAATGACTATCTCGAACTCGTCGCCTGGCAGAATTCCGGCACCACCCTCAACATTGTCTATGCTGGCGGCCTCTCACCCGAATTCGCTATGATCCGCATCGGTTAGAGCCCTGGAACTGGTTGCGTGCTTTGTGTCCTATGTCCCACCTCGATAGGCCGAGGTGTAAGGGCATAGGGGCGTGTGGGGGGCATATGAGGGCCTATAAGGGTGTGTAAAAGTGTAAGGGTTGTAAGGGCGAGTGATCATCGCCCTTGCAATTCGCCCTTACAACTCGCCTGTATACTCCATACCCCTATATCCACCCCACCACACGCGCCCCGACGATCCCGCCGAAGGTCAGCACGATCAACGCTAATGCCAGTGCATCGGCGGCGCGGAAGTGCAGCTGTCGGCGGCTGGTGTGCTGGCGATGCGGGGCGTTGAAGGCACGCGCCTCCAGGGCACGTGACAGGGTGTCGGCGGTGCGCAACGCCTGGATGAGCACCGGCACGAGTGCTGGCAGGTAGGCACGCGCCGCGCGCAGGGGATTGGCATGCGCGGTGACCAGGCCGCGCGCCCGTTGGGCATCCAGGACGCGCTCCAAGGTGGTGTGCAGGGTGGGAATATAGCGCAGGGTGATCGCCAGCGTCACACCCCAGGTGTAGGGCAGGCCCAGCTGGCGGAAGCCCAACACCATAGCCTGCTGATCCGTGGGCATCAGCCACACGAGGAAGGCGAATGCCAATGCGTTCACCCGCAGCGCTGCCGCCACGCCACCCAAGGCGGACTCCCACGACAGCGCCAGCGGGCCGAGACGCCATGCCGCTGCCCCCTCTGCAGGTGTGAAGAGGGGCCACAGCAGTAGGATCATCAGCGTGATGGGCGCCATCATGCGCCATGCGCCCAGCAGGCGGGCGGGCGGGATGCGCGCCATCAGCAGCATGGCGTGGCAGAGCGCCAAACAGCCCAGGAAGACCCAGCCGTTCTCCACGCTCAGCAGCGCCACGGTCGCCAGCAGCGCAAAGGTGAGCTTGACGCGCGGGTCGAGCTGGTGCAGCCACGAATTACCGGGCACAAAGAGCGCATCGGGCATAGTGGTTACGGTCGCCTATCCCCCATCTCAGCCCTCCCCGCGGGCGTAGAACCGCTCGTAATCCTTGTGATGGCCAATCCAAAACCGGGTGACCGTATCACCCTCCCAAATGCCGAGGGCGCAGTACTCCAGACTGATCCGCACGGCCCAAACGTTCTCTTCACGGTTAACGCACTTGAAGCGCAACGAGGGATGAAAAGGGTTCTGCTCCCACAAACGAAAGGCTTTGCGCGCTCGCTCCTTTACCCCTTCATCCAAGGCAGCATAAGCTTCCCAGAACGAGGGCAGGGTAGCAGATTTCATAAGCGGTTATAGTCCATCGGCTGCGCCTGGCCTGCGTCGATCTCTTGCCGAGCACGCTGCGCTGCCGCGGCAAGTTGGGCTTGCGTGCGGCGAAAGAGATCATCCCATTGCATCTCATCCTGTAAATCGGCCAAATGCTCACGCAGATGGTTCACGACCTGCTCTTGCATCGCTTCTGGCAAGGATTCCAGCATTTTTACCATCGTCACGATCGCTGGCGAGGACATCGCTCACGTCCCTCCTCACAAAAGCCTCATTCTCTCGCCACCATGGTACGAGCGAAGAGCCAGCTGAGCAAGCCCCAGGCCTAGGGCTGAAGCCCTGGGCTGACCATTCAAGTAGGGGCGCAGCGCGCTGCGCATCAACCGCTCCCTGACGGTCGCGGCTCAGATGGATTGAACCGAGCCGCGCGCGTGAGCGAGCGGCCCAAACCGCTCCCTGACGGTCGCGGCTCGGATAAATGGTCGCGGCTCGGATGG